>DATHFW010000001.1:0-13994 GCA_035317945.1 Steroidobacteraceae bacterium
CCGGCAAAATGGCTTGTCGGTCATCGTGCGCGGCCTGCGTGCCGTGTCCGACTTCGAATTTGAGTTTCAATTGGCTAATATGAGCCGCCACCTCACCCCGGAAATTGAATCGGTATTCATGACGCCGCAAGAGCAGTACACATTTATCTCATCCACGCTGGTCCGGGAAATCGCGGTGCTGGGCGGCAACGTCTCCGAATTCGTGCATCCCCTTGTGGAGATCGAACTGAAACGGCATCGCAAGCTTTGATCCCGCAAGACGCACGTCGCCCCGGGCGAGCATCGAAGTACGTGTGGCCGCTCTTTGCCGGAGCGGCGTTTGCCGTCGCGGTGTTGGTGGCCGCGCCGCCGGCGCAAGCCGACAGCGTTCCTGCCGCGCGCCCTGCGGCCGCCGCGCATCCGGCCGTTGCGCACAAGGGAGCCATCGCGAGCGCCTATCCGCTGGCCAGCCAGGCGGGCGAGGAAATTCTCAAGGAAGGCGGCAACGCATTCGATGCCGCGGTGGCGGTATCGGCGGCACTGGCGGTGGTCGAACCCAGCAGTTCAGGCCTGGGCGGCGGCGGGTTCTACCTTCTGCATCGGCAATCCGACGGCTTCGAAACCATGGTGGATGCGCGCGAGAAGGCTCCGGGGCACGCGTCGCGCGACATGTATCTGGACAAGTCGGGCAACGAGATTGCCAATGCGTCGACCAACGGTCCGCTGTCGGCGGCCATCCCCGGCGAACCTGCTGCGTTCGAGTACCTGGCGCGCAAGTACGGCAAATTGCCGCTGAAACAGAGTCTGCAACCCGCCATCCGCCTGGCGCGCGAAGGATTCCCACTGTATGCGCGTCTGCAATTCGCCATCAAGGCGAAACACGACATTTTGGCGCGATCGCCGGACGCCGCGAAGGCGTTTTTCACGGCTGACGGCAACGTGCCTGAGATCGGCGCCATCATCAAGCAGCCGGAACTGGCCAATACCCTCGAGGCCATCGCCAACCAGGGCGCCAAGGGATTTTATGAAGGCCGCGTAGGCCAGAATCTCGTGGCCGGCGTGCGCGCGGGCGGCGGCATCTGGACGCTCGAGGATCTCAAAAATTACCGCGTCGTCGAACGCAAACCGCTGGTCGGCGAATATCATGGCGCGCGCATCGTAACGGCGCCCCCGCCATCATCGGGCGGCATCGCCGTGCTGGATTCGCTCAATATCCTCGACGGTTTCAATTTGCATGACGTGGATTCCGGCACGCGCAAGCATCTCGTCATCGAGTCCATGCGCCGCGCCTATCGCGACCGCGCAATTTTCCTGGGTGATCCGGATTTCATCAAGATTCCGTTGCAGCAATTGATGAGCGTCGACTACGCAGCCGGCCAGCGCAGCAGCATTCGCGCCGACAAGGCCATGCCCTCAGACTTGTTGCCGGGCATCGAGTCGGAGCCGAAGGGCATGAACACGACGCATTTTTCCGTGCTGGACGCCGCCGGAAATCGTGCGGCCGTCACCATCACGGTGAATCTGTTCTTCGGCAACGGCTACATGCCGGCGGGCACCGGCGTGCTGCTCAACAACGAAATGGATGATTTTTCCGTCAAGCCGGGCACGCCCAATGCCTTCGGACTCATCGGCAACACGGCCAACTCGATTGCACCCAACAAGCGAAGTTTGTCGAGCATGTCCCCCACGTTCGTGGAGACATCCAAGGGCATGATGATCATCGGCTCGCCCGGCGGCAGCACCATCATCAGTCAGGTGCTTCTGGGAACCTTGAACTATGTGGACGGCATGAATGCGGCCGACATCGTCAAATACCCTCACTACCATCATCAATACATGCCGGATGAGGTCGCCTACGAGCCGGGAGCGTTGAGCGATGCTGAGATCAAAGAACTGCAAGCCAAGGGCCACAAGCTCAAGTTGTCGACGCGCCAGTGGGGCAACATGCAAGTCATCACCTGGGATTTCGCCACCGGAAAAGTGGAGGCGGCATCGGATCCGCGCGGCGAGGGTGAGGGACTGGTTTACTAGCCGAAGGGTTTACTCTTCTACTTCCCAACCCCTGTGATAATGTAAGTTACTGATTGTTAGAATATAATTACTTGAGCTTGATTCGAACTGCGATGTGAAGCAAGCGCGGGCTATCTAGCGTCGTAGGGCTTCTGTTGCTGAGAATACATTACCGTGGTAATGTGAGTGTTGATGGCCATCGCTCAATCAAAAGTTACCGCACAGGGTCAGATCTCCGTACCCGCCGAAGTCCGCAAGAAGCTCGGGGTCGGCCCAGGTTCCGTTCTCGAATGGGACGAGCAAGGTAGCGAGGTTGTTGTTCGCAGAGCAGGTCGGCATTCGTCGAAGGCCATTCACCTGGCACTCTTTCCTGCGAAGACACCCAAGAAGGATCTGTCGGATGTGAAGGATTCGATTCGAAAATACATCCGCAAGAGACATGCGCGCGGTTGATACCAATGTCGTGGTGCGACTCGTCGTACGCGATGATCCTGAACAGGTAGAGTCAGCAGAGAAGTTCATCTCAGGCGGAGCGTGGGTTTCCCACCTTGTGCTTGTGGAAACCATTTGGGTGCTCGATGCAGTGTATGAGCGCACAGCCGAGCACATCGCTACCGCTGTTGACATGTTGCTCAATCATGAAACCCTGACCCTTCAGGATGCGGATGTCGTGACTTCGGCGCTCGAGCAATTCAGGAAACGACCTGCGTTGGACTTTTCCGATTGTCTGGTTCTGGAGACGGCTCGTAAGGCCGGGCACCTACCGCTTGGCACGTTTGATCGGGATCTCGCAAAGCTCGACGGTGCAGTGCGCTTGCAATAGCGAATCCCTGTTCCGAAGTACGCAAGGAACGCCGCGCGTTCGGCGCGTACTTAGCGGAGATTCTTCCTGGAAATCACTCAGGGACTTCCTTCAGCGTTGACAGGTAGAACACCAGTAGGTCGAGCGCTGACCCTGAGTGAATTGTTTGACCAGCGATTTGCACACGCGGCAAGCTTGTTTGGCACGCTCGTAGACGAATAATTTCTGCCGGAAATACCCGGGCGCGCCGTCGGCGTTGACGTAATCGCGCAAGGTCGTGCCGCCGATTTTTATGGCGGCCCCGAGCACATCCTTGATCGCCTTCGATAATTTGACCGCCTCGGCCCGGGTAATGCGGCGACCCGCGCGGCGCGGCGAGATGCCTGCGCGGAACAGAGCCTCGCTCGCATAGATATTGCCGACGCCGACCACGATGTGCGAATTCATGATCAGCTGCTTGATGGCAACGGCACGCTTGCGCGTGGCACCGAACAAGTACTCGCCGTTGAACTCATCGCTCAGGGGCTCGGGCGCCAGTTTCTTCAGCAGCGCGTGCTGCGCAGGATCCTCTTCCGTCCAGTGCAGACTGCCGAAACGCCGCGGGTCGTGAAATCGCAGAACTTTTCCGCTGTCCAGAACCATATCCCAGTGATCATGCTTTTTCGGAGGCGTGTTGCTGCCGACCAGGCCCAGGCTGCCGGACATCCCGAGATGCAGGATCACGGTGCCGGTCTCCAAACGGATGAGCAGGTACTTCGCGCGCCGATCAACGCTGCGGATGATTTGATTGCGCACCGCCGCTTCGAATTTTGCGGCGATCGGCCAACGCAGGCGCCGGTCGCGCACGACCATGTCGACGATGCGATGGTCCAGGAGAGCGGGCGCAATGCCGCGTCTCGTGGTTTCTACTTCAGGAAGCTCAGGCAGCGGCTACGCTCCCCGGGCGAGCTACTTGATCTTCGATTCTTTGTAAGCCACGTGCTTGCGGACGACGGGATCGAATTTCTTCGTCTCCAACTTGTCCGGATGCAGGCGCTTATTTTTGGTGGTCGTGTAGTAGTGACCGGTGCCGGCGGATGAGACCAATTTGATTTTGTCGCGCATGGGAGTTCCCTTAAACCTTGATGCCCTTGGCCCGCAAATCCGCTACCACGACGTCGACGCCGCGCTTCTCGATGGTACGCAAGCCGCGCGTGGAGACGCGCAGGCTGACGAAACGCTTCTCGGATTCCAGCCAGAATCGATGACTATGCAAATTGGGCAGGAAGCGGCGGCGCTTGCGATTGTTCGCGTGCGAAACCGTATTACCCGTTTTGGGGCCTTTGCCCGTGACTTGGCAAACTCGCGACATGGCTAAACCTTTGAACTTGGAAGCTTTTAGAGGAGCCGCGCTTTATACCAGGGTGGACTCGCGGCGGCAAGACCCGCAGCCGAATAACGGACCAGATTCAATGGCTTACGATTTTTCCGGCAAGCGGCAACAATGCCCTAACCGCGCGACTCAGGGCGATGCGCCCCTAAGCCTCTCCCCTGGGTCTAGTGAGGCCTATCAGCGGCGGAATCTGCATGCCGGTGAATCAGCTTCCATCCGCCTTCCTGAAAGCGAAACAGCTCGGTTACCCGCAGCTTCATGTGCACCTTTTTAAGTCCGTTGCCCATGCAGGCATCGGCATTTTGGAATCCCGTCCAGTACCCAATATCGCCGTCGGCACCGGATTGCAGCACATCGAAACTGCTCGAGCCGCCCGGCGCGAAGGACTTTGCGTCGGCGCCGTACCGCAAGCTCACTTCCTTCGCTCCATGCACGCTGCCTCCGCTCGGCGGAAAGAAGCTTGCATCACCCGTGCGCGGCACGATGGCATCGAGCGGAGTCGCGTTGCCGGTAACATAAGCGGCCGCGACATTTTCGCGTTGCTTCATGAAGTCCTTGAAGGCGTTGCGCTTCGAGGCGCCGGCGATGGTCTCGACCCAGTGTGCGAATGCAGTCGCGTACTTCGCGAGAAAGGCGTTAGTTTCCTCGTTCTTCAACTGTCCCTCGTCATCGAACAAGTTGCCGGCATCCGGGATATACGCCTCCGGTTGCTGCATCACCGGCATGTTGAGAAATGCAAATGTCTGGCGCAGCGCGTGATTCGCGCCGAATGCGCCCAACTTATAAGGTGTAACACTCACCACACCGGCGGCGAGGCCGTTGAAAACACTCTTGCCCTGCGGCCGTGAGCCTACGTCGACCGCGTTCTTGAGACAGCCCGGAATGGAGCGATTGTATTCCGGAGTGAAAAATAGCACGGCATCGTGATGTTTGATTTCCGACCGAAAGCGAACCCAACTGGTCGGCGGCTTTTCGTCGAGATCTTCATTGTAGAGCGGTAGGTCGCCAATCTCGATGAAGGAGCACGCGAGATGCTCGGACGACAGCATCGCAAATGCATGCGCCACTTTTTTTGTCAGAGAGTTCTTACGCAGGCTGCCAACGAGTATCGCAATCTTCGGAAGCATGATGTTCTCCTTGGGGGATACTTGCTCCGACCATCATGCATGCCGAGGGTTCCCCCTTCCATGGCATCGCATCCAACTCGAAGTTGATGTGCTCGCAGTAGTTGTGCCCGCAATAGGGCTCCGCAGGTCTATTTTTTATTACTAGGATCGTCCGCCGGATTCACGTACGTGATCTTGAAGGGTCCCATCAAATGGACTTGAACCACGGCACCCGTTTTGGTCCATGCGAAGTGGTGCATATTCGCCTGAGCCACGCCATATCCACCCGGCTTGAGCACCTTGGACTTCTCTTCATCGAGGACATCTCCCATGCCGAGGGCCAATGATCCGGAGATGACCGTCACGTGTTCGTCCGTGGGGTGCCAATGCGGGGGGATCGTATAGCCCGCCGGCATTTGCAAGCGAACCGTAACGAGGCCCGTGCCGGCCGGATCGCCGGCAAGAACGGCCATTTTGGCGCCGGCGGGCAGGACCGGAGGCGCGGGTCCCCACTTGATCTCGTTAGCCTGCACGGGCCCAGACATTTCGGCGGCGTGGAGGGCGGCGCCGGATAGGGCGAGCAGCATCAATGATCTGACGAGGAAACGTTGTGATCTCATTTTTTTGCTCCCGTTGGATTGTTACGCACGGCGAGTCTGCGCGCGGTTGTGGGGTGTTAGCAATTACGCTAGGACAGCCGGTAACATCGCCTGCGCCTATCGCTCAATGGGGTCTATGCCGCAAGATAGGCCACATCCGCCAAAACAGGAAAGCATTGCATGGCCCCAGGTGAAACGCGCGAGCTGAAACGCGCCATCGGTAACCGGCAACTGAGCATGATTGCCATTGGTGGGGCGATCGGCACGGGCCTGTTCTTTGCCAGCGGTGCTGCGATCGCCCAAGCCGGACCGGGTGGCGCGCTGCTCGCGTACGCAACCATGGGCCTGGCGGTTTACTGCATGATGCAATCGCTCGGTGAAATGGCGACGCAATTGCCGATTCCCGGCTCCTTCGAAGCGTATGCCGAACGCTTTGTCGACCCGTCGCTCGCCTTTGCCGTCGGCTGGAACTACTGGTTCAGCTGGGCAATCACCCTGGCAGCCGAATTGGTCGCCGGCGCGCTCATCGTGCAGTTCTGGTTTCCGCACTCGAACTCTGCATTCTGGGCCATGGGGTTCTTCGCGGTGCTGTTGGCATTGAATCTGCTTTCGGTCAAAGCCTACGCCGAGGCTGAGTATTGGTTCGCGGGCATCAAGGTGGTCACGGTGATCATCTTCGTGGCGGTTGGTCTTCTGATGATCGCCGGCATGTTCGGCAATCACAGCAGTGGATTTCATAACTGGACCTTGAGCGACCCCAAAGCGGGGACGCACGCGCCCTTCGTGGGTGGTTTTACGGCGATGCTGACGGTGTTCCTGGTGGCGGGCTTTTCCTTCCAGGGTACGGAAGGGGTTGGCCTTGCTGCGGCCGAAACTGCCGACCCCGGCAAAAACGTTCCCAAGGCGATTCGAACGGTGTTCTGGCGGATTCTGTTGTTCTACATCGGCGCCATCTTCGTCGCGGGCACGTTGATCAGCTACACAGACCCTAACTTGCTCAATGCGGATGAAACTCACATCGCCTACTCGCCCTTTACCATGGTGCTGCAGCAACTGCCGAAGTTCGGCTACTACGCCTCGAACATCATGAATGCCGTGATTCTGTCTTCCGTGCTGTCCTGCGGGAACTCGTCGATGTATGTGGCTTCCCGAATGTTGCATGCCATGGCGCACAGCAGGAAAGCGCCGAAGGTGTTCGCTACCCTCAACGCTCGCGGTGTTCCGGTTCTAGCGCTGCTGGCCACCGGTTCGGTGAGCGCGATGGCCTTTTTCTCGACCCTGGTGGGAGATAAGAAGATTTATCAGCTGCTCTACAATGCCTCGAGCTTGACCGGATTTCTGATATGGCTCGGCATTGCGATCTGCCACCTGCGCTTCCGCAAGGCTTGGGTGGCGCAGGGCCGCAGCGTGAATGATCTGAAGTTCAAGTCCAAGTTCTATCCGTATGGTCCGTGGCTCGCGCTGATCCTGTTCCTGGTGGTCCTGTTCGGCGCAAACATCGGCGTGTTCCAGACGCCGGTGTTTTCCTGGTTCGACTTCGTCACCGACTATTTGATCATTCCCCTGTTCGTTCTCTTTTATCTGGGCCACAAATTCTGGAACAAGACGCACTTGGTGCCCTTGAAAGACGCTGACTTCGAGGTGCACTAGTCTTTAGGGAGGGTCGTTATGGGCACGTTGAATGCGGCGCTCGCGCAGCATGGCTACTCCATATTGGCCGCCATCGTATTTCTGGAGACCATTGGGGTGCCGGTGCCGGCTGCCGTGGCATTGCTGATTGCGGGCGGCGCGGTCGCCCGCGGCGTCCTGCAAGCTCAGTACGTATTGGGCATCGCGCTGTTTGCGATGCTCGCCGGCGATACGCTCATGTTTCTCTTGGGCCGCTACACCGGTTGGTGGCTGCTGGGCATACTTTGCCGCGTTTCGCTGAATCCTGAAGCATGCATTTTGCGATCCGCGGATTCCTTCTACCGCCGCGGAAAGACCCTTCTGGTCATCGCCAAGTTTATTCCGGGAATTAATACGATGGCGCCGCCGCTCGCCGGCAGCATGAACATGCGATTGACAACGTTTCTGCGTTTGGATCTGGCGGGGGCCGCTCTGTACATCGGTTCGTATTGCATCGTCGGTTATGTGTTCAGCGACGCGTTGGATGCGGTTACTCGTGGATACGGCGCCGCCGGCCGATTGGCAGGGTGGATTATGATCGCGCTGATCGTTGGCTATATCGCGCTGCGCGTGTGGTTGTGGATCAAGGGCCGCGCGCTTACCGCGGTGCCTTTCGCGAATCCCACCGACGCCGCTCGCGAAATGGCGGCCGGCGCGTTCGTATACGATGTTCGCAGTCATGGCTACTTCGATGCCAAGGCAATGCGCATCCAGGGTTCCCGTCGGCTGGACCCAAACGCACTTCACCAATCCGACGCGGAGTTGCCGGCCGAGGGAACCATGTTTGTGTACTGCACCTGTGTTCGTCAGGCCACGAGCGTGCGTGTTGCGGGCGAGTTGCAAAGGATGCTTCAGGACAAAAGCGTACGCGTCACGGTGATTCGGGGCGGTCTGCGCGCCTGGGAAAAGGCCGGCCTGCCCGTGGAGGCAATACCCGAGTCAGAAATGGCGGCTCTTCCGGTATTTGAGTAAGCGATGCAGAATCGATAGCTATTCCGGCCCGACCCGATAGGCGCAAATTTTGTTCCCCTCAGGCGCATTCAAAGCCGCGCTCGTCGCGGCTTTTCCGCCGACAGATTGCTTCGATTTGTCGTGGCGGTTAAGCTCACTGTGTATGAAGGCCCAGCTCATTGCTGTCATCTTGATGCTCGCTATCGGTCTACAGGGTTCTGTGGCCGCATTTGCTGCGACCTCAACATTGATGTCGACAGACTGTCAGGCCACGGCAATTTTGCTCTCTGATGCGTCGCAGGATTCGTGTTGCCCGAAAGGACACCGCGCAATGAGTTGCTGCCTAGATCTTTGTCTCTCGAACGTCGGCGTCACCGTGTCGCCGGCGGCCTCGGTGTGGTATGCGCGCTCAGCGTCGGCGCTGCCGGCTCAGACCTCGATCTTCTCCTCTCGCGGCGACTCGCCGCTCATCCGCCCACCCATTCTCTAGCACTCGGCTATTCCGTCTAAGCGACGGTGGTTCCGGCGTCTCGTTGAGCCGCCGGCGATAACGCGCGCCACGAAGCGCGTCGTCGATTCGCAAGTCCGGGAAACGGAGATTATCGATGGTTCGCCTTTTTACAGGGCTATGTCTCGTCGCGGCAGCTGTCACGACGAGCATGGCAAAACCCATTGCCTTTGCCGACGGCACTACCGTGATGGCGGAATATGGCGCCGGCACGATGCAAGAGCTTCAGATCTTTTATGCGCCGCGTTTCGATTATTCCGTTGGCGGTGGCCACGTTGATTTCAGCAGTGACCTCGATGGCCGCACGGAGCACATTAACTATGCACGCCTCAACTGGCTCGCGCATCGATGGAACCTCGATGACGCGCAAGCCAATGTCTTCGTCTGGGGTGGCGCCGGCTCCGTCACGGGTAACAGGTTCGAAGGAACGCGTGTCGCCGGCAATGCCGGTCTGCAGGTCGACTACGAGACTCGGCGTATCTACGCGTCCTTGAAGTCGGATCTGCAGAGAAGCTCCGTGTTCTCAGACCGCATCGACACGCTTCAGCTCGGGATTGCTCCCTATAAACATGACTACGGGAACTTGGCGACCTGGTTCGTTTTCCAGGCGCGTCATTACACCGGAGAGCTGCATTCCGGCATCGAGACCGCCGCGTTGCTGCGGCTCTTCATGGGCGGCGCTTGGGTCGAAGCCGGCGTGACTAACGCCGGTAAGGTCCAGGCCATGGCCATGTTCAACTTTTAATCGGAGAATTACATGAAGCGATTTCAGTTCTTATTGGCAGTGACTCTATTCACGGTTGCTACCAGCAGCATGGCGGCAACGATCGAGATGACCGTTAATGGATTGGTGTGCGCGTTCTGCGCACAAGGCATCGAGAAAAAACTCAAGAAGTTCCCGGCGACCGCGGAGGTAGTGGTTAATCTCGAGCATCGGCTGGTTGCCGTGGCGCTCAAGGACGGTCAGGATATTCCGGACGCGGATCTGCGAAAGGCACTGACGGAGGCCGGCTACACCGTAAAGGCGATTTCACGCTCCGACACGTCCATCGCGGACGTCCGCGAGCGCATCAAGCAGGCGCAGCCATGAGCGAACCTAGGTTTGCGCGCAATGCCGGGCTTGCGATCGGCGCGCTGCTCGCGAGTTCCGCCACGCTGGTCTGTTGTGTGCTGCCGGCGGTGCTCGTCGCCATCGGCGCCGGGGCCGCGTTAGCGGGTCTCGTCACGGCTGTTCCGCAACTCATCTGGCTCAGTGAGCATGAGCCATTGGTATTTGGTATTGCCGGTGCATTGCTCGCGATCAGCGGCGCGGCGCTTTGGGTCGGGAGGCGCGCGCCGTGTCCGACGGACCCGCAACTCGCGCGCTCCTGTCAGCGGCTACGCCGCATCAGCGCCGTCATTTATGCGATCGCCTTGCTGAGCTTCGGGGTTGGTGCCATGTTCGCATTCGTCTTGCCGGTGTTCTCGTGAGAGCTGCGCCGCTGATTAAACAAGTCCACGTTCTGCCAGCGACACGCACGCGCCGTCGCCGACGATGATGTGGTCCAGCAATCGGATGTCCACCAATGCCAACGCCTCTTTCACACGCTGCGTGATGAACTCGTCGGCTTGCGAGGGTTCAGCCACGCCGCTCGGATGGTTGTGCGCAATGATCACGGCGGCCGAGTTCCGCTGCAGCGCCAGCTTGACGATCTCGCGCGGATGCACGCTGGCGCCGTCGATGGTGCCGCGAAACAACTCCTCGAAGTGGATCAGCCGGTGGCGCTTGTCGAGGTACAGGCAGCAGAACACTTCGTGTTCCAAATCGCGCAGCCGCGCGGTAAGAAAATCCCGGGTGGCCCGGGGACTGGATAGAGAAGGGCCGGCGCGCAGGGTCTCCGACAGCTGCCGCCGGGCGATCTCGACCGAAGCCTGCAATTCCGCGTAGCGAGCGGGCCCCAGGCCGGGCTCGGCGCAAAATCGCTGCCGGTCGGAGGCGATCAGTTTGCGCAGCGAGTGAAAGCTCCTGAGGACCTCGCGGGCCAGGTCGAGCGCCGAACGCCCTCGCGTTCCCGTGCGCAGCAGTATCGCCAGCAGCTCCGCATCGGACAGCGCCGCGGCGCCTTTCTCGAGCAGCTTCTCGCGCGGTCGTTCATCGGCGGGCCAGTCCCGAATTGCCATGGGATCAGCATGATCACCGGCGGCGCAACTCACTAGCGCCATTTCGGTGGCGAGCGCAGAGATTAACGCGCCAAGCGATCCGCCCGGTCGCCGGCCTCAGCTGTGTCCGGAACTCCCGAAACCGCCCGTGCCGCGCGCCGTGGCCGAAAAATCTTCGACTACCTCGAACTCAACTTGCACCACGGGCACGATCACCATCTGCGCGATCCGATCGCCGGGGTTGATGGTGAAGGGCGAGGCACCGCGATTCCAGACCGACACCATCAGCGGTCCCTGGTAATCGGAGTCGATCAAGCCGACGAGATTCCCCAGCACGATGCCGCTCTTATGGCCCAGGCCCGAACGCGGCAGGAGCATGGCGGCAAGAGCAGGGTCCGCAATATAAATCGACACGCCGGTCGGTATCAGTTCCGCGCTGCCAGGATGCAATATCAGCGGCGCATCGATGCAGGCGCGCAAATCCATGCCGGCTGAGCCGGGAGTGGCGTGCTGCGGCAAGGGGAATTCGCGCCCGATGCGCGGATCCAAGATCCGCAGCTTGACTGTGCGTTGCATCGGGCTCTTAAACTCGACGCGGACGACGGCCGCGCACACGCTCGCGCGGCAGCGCCGCCGTGGTTCTGCGTTTTCGCGCGCCGCGCCGCGGGCTGCCGTCGGGAGGCGGCAGGCGATTGGCGATGAGCGCGATGAGCGCGCGCGCCACGTCGATTTTCGGTCCGCGCGCCACGTCCATTTTTCCGCCGGGCCAAATGACGGTGAGCGCGTTGTCCTCGCAATCGAATGCAATCCCGTCGCCGACTTCGTTCGCGGCGATCATGTCGAGCTTCTTGCGCTTGAGCTTGATGCGTGCATTCTCCTCGACATCATTGGTTTCGGCGGCGAAGCCCACCACGAACGGGCGCTTCGCCATGTCGGCCACCGATTTGATGATGTCGGGCGCGGGTTCGAGCTCGAGCTTCACCGAACCGCCTTGTTTCTTGATCTTTTGTTTGGCCACGGTCACCGGCTGAAAGTCGGCGACGGCCGCGGCCGCGATAAATATATCCGCATCGCCCACCTGACGGTGAACCGCGGCGTACATGTCGCGCGCGCTTTCCACGTTGATGCGCGTCACGCCCACCGGCGTCTGCAGCTGCACAGGACCGGTTACCACTGTGACATGCGCGCCCGCCTCGCGAGCCGCTTCCGCCACCGCGAATCCCATTTTCCCGGAGCTGCGGTTGGTGAGATACCGCACGGGGTCCAAGCGCTCGCGCGTGGGGCCGGCGGTGATCAGCACGTTCAGGCCCGCCAAAATGCCCGCATTGACGGGCGGCGCCAGCACGGCTTCCGAAAGCTGGACAGGTTCCCACATGCGGCCCGCGCCGACTTCTCCGCAGGCCTGGTTGCCGGACGCGGGCCCCAGGATGCGAACTCCGCGCGCGATGAGCGTTTCAACATTGGCCCGGGTCGCCTTGTTCGCCCACATGACGCGGTTCATCGCCGGCGCCAACATGATGGGCGCTTCGGTCGCCACACACAGCGTGCACAACAGATCATCGGCGCGGCCGCCCGCCAGCCGCGCCAGGAAATCGGCGCTGGCCGGCGCAATCAATACGATCTGCGCCCAGCGCGCCAGCTCGATATGGCCCATGGCGGCTTCTGCCGTGTTGACCCACAGATAGCTGCGGGTAGGGCGGCCGGATACGGCTTGAAAAGTCATGGGCGAGACGAAGCGCTGGGCGGCGGAGGTCATCACGACTTGAACGTCGGCGCCGCGTTCGATCAGCCGCCTGACCAGATCCGGGCTTTTGTACGCGGCAATGCCGCCGGTCACCCCGAGCAAAACTCGCGTCTTCGGGGTCATTGAATGTGCTTCAACTCTTTGAAGCGATCGATGTCGCTTTCGAATTGAATGCTCATCGATGATTCCTCGGCGCGCTTCTGCTGCAGGTTTTGCTGCTGCGTGCGCATATCCGTTGTGAGCCGTACCAGGTCCTCGGCCATTTGATCCGGCATGGGCGGGGCCCTGGGGTCGTCGCTATAGGGTCTGAAGCGCAGGGTATCGGCGCGCATTTTCTTCATGCGGCCATTGAGAGTCTCGAGAAATTGATTGGTCACCTTGATCTGGTCCGCCACCAGCTGCACTCGCTGGTCGCGCAGGCGTTCGATTTCTTGAACCGATGCATAGGTACTCAACAAGTTCTTGTCGCGAGTTTGGCTCTGCTCTGCCTCGAGTCTCTTGCGCTCGTCGGCGGCTACTTGCTGCGCCGTCTTCTGCGCATCGCGATGGTCTATCTCATAACCCCGCGAGTTGAGGACATGCTGTTCCTGGGAGGCGTATTCCGGCGGGACGCGATCACCGTAGTGCGTTACGCCGTCGGAGTCCACCCACTTGTACAGGACCCTGCCGTTATTCGCAGGGCCGGTGGGCGCGGCGCCTTCCGCTACCCTCAAGGCAAGCAGTGCGCATACGCAGAGTATCCAAGCGACATTCTTCAAGAATCTATCCTCGAGATGAAGCGGCCGCCATTGTGAGCGGAGCGGACGGCGTTTTCTAGGGGCAATTCCTCAGTCTGCGAGGCCATACCGCTCGCGATACAGCCTCATGTTCGAGAGGTCGCCCGCTTCGCCTACTGCAGAGACATGGTGCATGAGGTCGGCCAGGTTGACCACGGAAATCACGGGTATTTGGTACTGGCTGCGCACTTCCTGCACCGCCGAAAAGTCGCTGCCGGATGCGCGTTCCTGGCGATCCAGCGCGAGCAGCACTCCGGCGGGCGTTGCCCCGGCCCCCCGGATGATATCTAGGGACTCGCGAATGGCCGTCCCCGCCGTGATCACATCGTCGACGATCAAG
>DATHFW010000002.1:0-7686 GCA_035317945.1 Steroidobacteraceae bacterium
CCCATAGAGACCGACGAGCACCAGCACATGCCGGGCGCCTTCGGGCAATGCAGCGATGGCACGCTCGACGTCGAGCGGCGGCGTACCGCTCCCCGGATCCGCCCGGTCGGGCAGCCCGAGTGCGGGCTCAGCGACCTCGTACTCGAACCTCAAGCCCTTGCGGCGTGATAGCACGCAATGCACGGCAATTCGGTGAAGCCATGTCGAGAACCGGCTGCGGCGCTCAAAGCGCGACAGCGCGCGCCACGCAGCCACAAAGGATTCCTGCGTGCAGTCCTCCGCCGCCTCCCGCTGTCCCGTGAGGCGCAAGCACAGTCCATACACCCGCGGCGAGAATTGCCGATACAGACATTCAAACGCGGCCGCATCGCCGGCGGCCGCCGCGGCAATCGTATCCGTCGGCTCGGTGCTTGAATCCATGGCGAAAACTCTGTGCAGAGTGTGAATCATTCCCTGCTTAGAGGGTGGCGGACGCCCGAACGTTTAAACGTGAAATCGTACAATGAGTATTACTAAGCAGGGCCGGAGCCGCCGAATAATCCAGCAATGGTGTTGACCGCCCGGTCCGCTTCGGCGCGATCCGCAACCGCCGTATCATCGTTGAATCCGTAGTAGTCGCTGTCGCCGACTGCTTGAAACACCAAGCCGTCGCGCCGCGGCACAAAAGACACGCCCTTGTAGAAAAGCCCATAGTCGATATCCGGTTGCGGAATCACTCGCGCCAATTGTCCGCGGACCGGCGTAACGGTTTGATCGCCGAACAACGCGCGCGCGCCATAGCCGGTCGCGTTGATCAGGGTTTTTTCCCGCAGCTTGGCGAAATCGTCCGGTGTGTGAAATTCCGCAATTTCGAGTTTCCCGCCATTTGCGCCAAAGTCGCCCATCAACACCCGTGTGTACGCCGTCAGATTGAACATCATGAGCGAAGATCGCCGCAGGTAACGCGCTCCAAGCGAATGGCTGCCGGGAGCGAAGTCCGCCCTCTGCGTCATGAGATCGCCGATCAGTTCCCGCTGCAGATCGGCGAATGGCGGGCGCTTGTCCGGCGCACTGCCCCGGCGGCTGGAATCGGCCTCATCCGACACGAAGTAATTGTCGATGAACTCGACCGGCGTGCCCGGCAGGCCGAGGAAGTTTTGATAGGTTTGAAACGAGGTGCGGGCCATTTCTTCCCACTGCTGCTTGAACGCGGGAGTTGCATTCTCCTGCAGGCAAATTCTGGAATCCGGGGTCCACAATCCTGTGGCGAGTGAGGAGCGGACATTGGGCGGCAGCTCTTTTGCATAGATCGTGACCCGGGCTCCGGCACGCTGCAGCAGCAGCGCGGAAGTCAATCCCAACGCACCGCAACCGATGACGGCGATCTCTCTTTCCCCCGTTGCCATCGCCTTGCGAACCGCGATGCTGCTCGATCCCCAAGAGAGCGACCAGCCGCTGCCGCCGTGACCGTAATTGTGAACGACGAGCTTAGAGCCGACCTTTTCGGTATCGAGGCGCGGACCTTGCGCCCGAAACGGACGGGTGCAAACGGTGATGCGGGTAATGCGGTCGGTGCTCGCCCGAACCGGTGTGAGCCGCAACCTCACGGCATTTGGCGGACGTTTGACACCCAAGGCGCTGACGCAGCCCTCGAGGCCGCCAAGCAATACCGCGGCCCCGGCTCCGGCCAATAACTGACGGCGTCCGATCGACCTTGGCATCCCCACTCCTTGCTCCTGCAT
The DNA here is from genome assembly GCA_035317945.1 of Steroidobacteraceae bacterium. Classification (GTDB taxonomy): domain Bacteria; phylum Pseudomonadota; class Gammaproteobacteria; order Steroidobacterales; family Steroidobacteraceae; genus Bog-1198. The sequence continues at coordinate 1,722 of DATHFW010000002.1, forward strand.
AAAGTTCGATTGTAAACAGGAATACACCGCGCGTAGCCAAAATTGCCGGCCAGTTGCCTCGCCGCATGTTAACGTCCGCCACTGCGTTGCCTTAAGGAGTAGAAAAATGCTGGGGAGAATCCGTGCGGCGATTCTTGCGGCGCGCGCAGCGCCGGCGATCTTGTGTCTCGCGCTGATTGGCGGCGCACAGGCCGCACCCCGAAATGAAAAGGTCTTTCAAGCAGCGGAAGCGAACGGCAGCGTCGCTTTGGACCTGCTCAAAGAGATTGTCAATATCGATTCGGGAACCGGTAACGTCGAAGGGGGCGCCCAAGTTGAATCCGTACTCGCCGCCCGATTGACTCAGTTGGGCGCCGCGGTCAGGAGCGAACCGGCCGAGGCCCCGGGGCTCCCTGACAATCTAGTCGCCGTGTTCCACGGCACGGGCAAGGGCAAGATCCTGATCATTGCGCATGTCGATACGGTTTTCGGACCGGGCACCGCAGCCGCCAGGCCCTTCAGCATCGACAAAAATCGCGCACATGGTCCAGGCGTGGGCGACGAAAAAGCAGGCGTGGTCAATGCGTTTACCGCACTCAAGATTCTGCATGACTTGGGCTTCAAAAACTTCGCGACCATTACTTTCTTGCTGGACGACAGTGAAGAGCGCGGCTCGCCGGGTTCGAGAAAGCTGATCAAGCGCCTGGCCCGCGAGCACGACGTGGAATTCAACATGGAGCCCGGCGATCCGCCGGATGCGCTCACGGTTTGGCGCAAGGGCTCAGCGAGCATTCGTATTCAAGTCAAAGGTCGTGCAGCGCATGCCGGAATGGCGCCGCAGGATGGACGAAACGCCGCTGTGGAGTTGATGCACCAACTCAACGCGCTGCAAGGCGCGTTTCCGCTTTCGGGTACGGGTGTGACCGTCAACCTAACGGTACTGAGCTCGGGCGAGCGGGCAAACATCATCCCGGACCTTGCCGAGGCCACCTTGAATGTTCGCTACCGCAAGCCGGAGGAGTTCGACGCGGTACTCGCGAAGGTAGAGGCCGGAACGCACACCACCCAGGTTCCAGACACCACGGTGAGCATTTCCCACGATCCTGCCTTCCCTCCGCTGACCGAAAACGCGCAGATCGATGCGCTCGCGGCGCGTGCGCGGGCTATCTATGCGGAAATCGGCAAAACCATCGAGCTATCGGGCAACGGCGGAGCGTCCGAATCAGCGCTCGCCATGTCGGAAGGAACTCCGGCACTCGACGGCTTGGGTTTCGTTGGCGGCGATTTCCACACCGATCATGAATGGATCGACCTGGACAGCATTACGCCGAGGCTGTATTTGTTCACTCGCCTGCTCATGGAAAGCGGCGCCAAACCGCGCCCGTAAGACCTTCTCTGACCCCGCCGGCCGCTTTCGGCCAGCGAGCCTTCGCCATTGTCTGACGCCCGATCACGGCATCCAGGTGACAGCCTTCGGCGCGACGCGCGTGTAGCCTCATTTCCAGTGCAATCCGGGAATCGCTACGCGCAGCGGGAACGTGACCACCGAAACAATCGAGAGATCGCAAGCTGCCGAACCTGTGGTGCAAAAATCGCCGCGAGGGCTCGGGCCGGTTGTATTCAAGCGAGCAGCCGCCACAATCGGCGTACTCGTGCTTGCCATGATCCTCGGCATCGCACTTGCGCCGTCGAGTTTTTGGCGCTGGCTGATTATCCACGAGGTGTCGCGTGCCACCGGCCGGCCCGCGAGCATCGACGGCGAGGTCAAACTGCACTTGTTCTCGCTCAATCCGGAGCTGCTGGTGCAGGGCTTTGCCTTGAGCAACGCGTCCTGGGCGCAGCCGAAAAACATGGTCGCCATCAAGCGGTTCGAAGCCACGGTGAGTCTCAAGTCATTGTTGCGCTTCCATCCGATATTTCCCCGCGTGGCGATCGATTCTCCCGCCGTTGACCTGGAACGCGACGCATCCGGGCGCGCCAACTGGGATTTCTCGCGCCCCGGCACAGGCAAGACCCGGCAAAACCAGTCGGCACCGCTGCACATTCCCGTCATCCAAAACTTAAGCCTTACCCATGGGACACTCACAGCCCGCGACCGTATTCGCAAGCTGACCTTTGAAGGTCGAATCTCGGTGGAGGAAAACCGCAACACTTCCGACAATCACGCACTGAAGCTGCGCGGTTCCGGAACCTTGAACGGCAAGGCCTTTGAGCTGAATCTGAACGGCGAACCTCTTATCGGTGTTCAGCCTTCCCAGCCGTACGCATTCGACGCAGCGGTCGCAGCGGCTGACATCAAGCTCAATACCCACGTCACGATATCGCGCCCCTTCGACTTGGCGGCGCTGCAAGCCAAGTTCCGCCTCTCAGGCAGCGATTTGGCCGATGTCTATTATTTGACAGGGCTGGCTCTGCCGAATACGCCCCCCTATGAGCTTTCGGGCACCTTGGTGCGCGACCACCTGACATTCCGAGTGGACGATTTTCAGGGCAAGTTGGGCAGCAGCGACGTGGCGGGCAAACTCGGCATCGATACCGGACGCGAGCGGCCAAAACTGAGCGCCATCCTCGCCTCCAAGCAGCTGAATCTCGCAGATTTGGCCGCACCTCTCGGAACTAAGGCGACGCCCGACCGCAAATCCAACACACTGGCCCGCCCGACGACCCCGATCGCGGCCGCGCAGCCTGCCCTGCTGCTTCCGGATGCCGATCTGCAAATTGAGCGCGTGCGCGGCATGGACGCCGATGTACAGTTCGATGCGGCATCGGTGAGCGCCTCCAAAATGCCGATGAAGAAAGTGCATTTCCACCTGGTTCTGGACAATGGCATGATCACGCTCGATCCCCTCGCCTTTCAACTGCCGCAAGGTGAATTCTCCGGCATGGTCGCCGTCGATGAGCAAGGTGCAACGCCGAAGACGAATATCGATATGAAGCTGAGCAATGTGGATCTCGCCCAATTCAAACCCAAGTCGGGTAAGGGAGCACCGCTCGAGGGGCAGCTCCTGGGACGAATCAAATTGCAGGGCTCGGGAAGCTCCGTGCACAAGACGGCGGAAAACGCCGACGGCGATATCACCTTGGTGATTCCGAAAGGCGAAATGCGCGAAGCATTCGCCGAGCTGACGGGCATCAATTTGGCGCGCGGATTGGGCCTCATTCTAGCGAAAGATGAGCGACATACTGAAGTGCGCTGCGGTGTCGCGAGTTTCAAAGCGGGCGGCGGTGAATTGACGGCGACCACACTGGTTATTGACACCACGCACGTGTTGGTCACCGGTCAAGGCAACATCAACCTCAAGACCGAGGCACTTGACCTGTCGCTGCGGGGCCAGCCGAAGGAGGCTCGAATGCTGAGGCTGCGGACCCCCATAACGCTGCGCGGATCGCTCTTGCAACCAAAAGTCGGCGTGCAGCCCGGAAAGTTGGCTGCCCAAACAGGCGGCGCCGTCGCCTTGGGCGCGCTGCTGACTCCGGTGGCCGCGCTGCTCGCCTTTGTCGACGGTGGTCTTGCGAAGGACGCGAATTGCGCGGCGCTCATCGGCCAAGCAGCGCAGGGCAAGAATCTTCCCAAAGAGTAAAGAAAATGCCTCAGCGCGTCCGGGAAACCCCTACGTCTGTCCGTCAATGCCTACGAATGGATGCGCCAGGTTCCGCTGTGATGCCCCCTCATGACGGGCTCTAATATGGAGTTGACTGGCATGGAGAAACCGATATGGGATTCGACCTCGACCGATCCGAAGTAGACAGGCCGTCGGATGCCGACGACGCAGCCTTGCTGCAGGCTGACGCCCCGGAGCAGCAGCCCGCGGAACAGTCGGTATTTGGCCGTGCTCTTTCGCAAAATCTCATTGCCGAACGTTTTGCCATTGATGCCTACCGCAAAATTGCGGAACACGGCGACAAGTATGACAAGGCCACCTTGCGCCTGGTCAAGGTGGCGCTCGCCGTCGAAGAGGAGCATGCAGAGATTCTCTCCAGGATCATCGAAAATCTTCGCCATCTGCATGGGGCGCCGGCCGGATAGAAATCGCGACCGCGCTATGACGTCCGAGGCCCTCAATACAGCGGAACTCCTCCAGGTCGCCTTGGACGCCGCCGGCATGGGCAGCTGGGAGTTGTACCTGTCTACCGGGGCGATTCATCGCACATTGCGGCACGACCAGATGTTCGGCTACGCAGAAATACAGCCGTTCTGGGACTTGGAGATGACCTTCGACCACATCGTGGAAGAAGACCAATCGCTGGTTCGCCGGGCATTCTTCGAAGCGAAGACTGACGGATCAATCGATGTGGAAGCGCGCGTACGCCGCAGCGCGGGCGGCGAAACCCGCTGGGTCCATATCAGCGGCCGCACCTTCTACGTCGATGGCACGGCTATGCGCATCGTCGGACTCATAGCCGACGTAACGCATCGACGCGCCGTGGAAGAGCGGCTGCGCCTGGCGCAAAAGATAGAGGCACTCGGCCAGCTCACCGGCGGAGTTGCGCATGATTTTAATAATTTGCTGCAAGTGATGTCGGGCGGCCTGCAAGTAGTTGCCCGTCAATCCGATCCACAGCGCCGCGAGCGGATTTTTGTCGCGATGAGACAGGCCGTTGACCGCGGTGCCAGTCTATGCCGGCAGCTACTGGCATTCTCGCGCCGACAGTCTCTTAGGCCCGAAGCGGTGGACCTTAAGCGTCTGATCGGCGAGATGGGCGAGTTGCTGAATCGCGGCCTTCGAAGCGACGTACAAATCCAAACCGCGTTTGCCGATGAGCTGTGGCCCGCCGAGGTCGATCCGGGAGAACTTGAGCTCGTTATCTTGAATCTGGCGCTGAATGCGCGCGATGCGATGCCAAACGGCGGCAGGATAGAAGTGAGTGCGCGAAATTGCCGCGCGCTTGCCGATCACGATCTCAACGGTGATTTTGTACGCCTGGATATCGCTGATTCAGGCGTCGGCATGTCCCCCGAAATTCTTGTTCATGCCTTCGAGCCTTTTTTCACCACCAAGGAAGTGGGAAGTGGTTCGGGACTGGGACTGGCCCATGCCCACGGCTTTGCGAAAGCGTCGGCCGGCGTGGTGCGAATTGCCAGCACGCCGGGACGCGGAACATTGGTGTCTCTGTTTCTGCCGCGTACATTGAAAATGCCGACAGTGGGCCCTCACCTGATGTCGCCGGCGAGCGATAATGCGGCCAGCGCGGGAGAAGTGCTGGTGGTGGAGGATGACGACGAAGTCGCGGCGCTCACCGTGGAAATGATCAATCAACTCGGCTATGACACGACGCGAGTCGCCAGCGCCGAGGCTGCTTTGGGAGCTCTTGCCGACCGCCGTTCGGTCGATATCGTGTTCTCCGATATCATGATGCCGGGGCGCATGAACGGCGTTGAACTGGCGCAGGAGATACGGCGGCGGCGCCCCGATATGCCGGTGCTCCTCACCAGCGGCTACGCCGAGGGAGTCCGGCGCAATGCGGCCGCCCAACAAATCAAAATCATTCCCAAGCCGTATCGGATTGATGAATTACGCGACGCCTTGGCGGCCGTCAGGCAAGATGCTCGGGAGTTCATTCGAGAGCACTAAATGCCGGTGATCGTTTGTCCGTCCTGTGACTTGGCACACCGTGCCGGTCTGGAGCCTGCGTCTGAGCGCACCCGATGTGCTCGTTGCCTCGCGCCGCTGCACCGCCCTGAAAATGGCAGCATCGACGCGGCGATTGCCTTGAGTATCGTGGCGCTCGTGTTGTTTCTGTTGAGCAATGCCTACCCGCTGGCTGCGATTCATTCAAATGGCGCGACCCGCGCTACCACCTTGATCGGCGCAGCCCTGGGCCTTTATCGTCAAGACCATGCCGGCCTGGCGGCACTCGTGTTCATCACCACCGTAGTGGGTCCGTTTCTGCAGATCGCGGCGTTGTTGTACCTGTTGATTCCGTTGCGGCGCAAGCGACAGGCGCCGGGCCAGAGCACGGTGTTTCGCTTATTGGTGCAAATTCG
>DATHFW010000003.1:0-10636 GCA_035317945.1 Steroidobacteraceae bacterium
CAGTTCGGCGATCATCTCGCTGATCACGTAGTTAAGATCAGCGCGGTGGCCGACATAGTCGAGCAGCGGTTGATATTTGCCGCGAAGCTTTGCCCAGTCATAGCCGTGCATGTTCTCGACGTAGAAATAATCGCGATAGCGCCGCCACACCTCGGCGAAAATCTCGCGCCACTCGGCGGCAGGCACCCGGTAAGTCACCAGACCCGCAAGCGATACGGCCTTGGCATCGTCGCTCTTGCCGACCTCGAAATACTTGAATTCTTTGGAAGCCATCTCCGCGAGCACATGTTTGCCGTCCGAGGTGGCGGACCACTCGGCTACGTCCTCCGCCACGGGCTTTGCCTCGCGCTCCTTGATGGAGTAGCTCATCACGGTCGGTTTGATGCCCGGTTCACGGCCGTAATAAAATGCTCCGCTGCGCAGGTACAATAAGTTCTCATCGCCGACCCGCAGATTGCTGATGTTTTCCGTCTCGAGCGGGATTCGAATGGTGCGCTGCTCGATGCCGTCGAATTCGATCTTGAGGTCAGGTTTCGGCTTGGCTTTGTCTTTATCCCTGGGCCTGTCCTTCTCCGCTTCGCCGTCCTTGTCCTCGCCGGGTTCGTCGTCGCGAATGCCGAACGGATTTTTGACGTCCTTGCGCAAGGTCACTGCAAAGATTCCGGTCTGTCGATCCGTGGCGAAATTGAATTCGACGGTGCTGATGATCGGCTGGTACTCGCGCTGGCTGAGAAAATAGAGCAATTCGCCGTTCGGCGACCATGCGGGCGATTGCGCAGCGAAGGACTGCGGCGTGATCCGGTGCGATTGTCCATCCGCCAGGGACCACACGAACACACTCGAAAAGTTATTCGCGTCATTGCGGGAGTAGGCGAGGAAGCGGCCGTCGGGCGACCAGCGATAATCCAGGGAAAGACCGACGGGATCTTGAGTCACCACGACGCGCTTTTTGCCGGCGATGTCGATGACGTACAGGCGGTTGGTGTTGTCGGCGAAGGCAATCCGCTTGTCATCGCCGGACCAAACCGGTGCCGAATAGCGAGCCGTGGAATTGGCGGTCAACGCGACGGCGGGACTGTTGCCATCCTGCGTCTGCACATAGATCTCCTCTTCACCGCTGCGATCCGAGACGTAGGCCAATCGCGTGCCGTCGTTTGACCAGGCCGCCTCGCGGTCGTGGGCATTCGACGATTGGGTGAGATTGCGCGTCACGCCATGTTCCACCGGGACCGTGAACACATCACCGCGCGCCACGATGCCGACCCGCTCGCCGCCGGGGCTCAAACTGAAGCTCTCGATATTTTCCGCGGCGTTGACCGCTTGCGGCAGCGTCGTCGTGCTGTCGGCAGGCACGTTGATCGACACGGCGCGATCCTGGTTGCTGCGGCTGTCGTAAAGATGCAATTCGCCGTTTGATTCGTAGACGATTTGGCCTTGCGCATCCGCGCTCGGCCATCGCACATCCCAATCCGTGTAATGCGTGAGTTGCTGAATTTGCCGCGTGCCAAGGTCGTAGCGATACAGGTTGAACGTGCCCGTGCGGTCGGAATTGAAATAGATCGCATCGCCTATCCACATCGGATCGCGATCGGTGCGCAGGTCGTGGGTGATTTGCTGAAGCGAGGGATTCGCCAGGTCAAAAATGTAGAGAACGTTGGCGAGGCCGCCGGAGTAGCGCTTTTCGCTTCGAAAATCGCGCCACAGGGGCGAGTAGACGATTTTTCTGCCGTCAGGAGAAAAATTGCCGGCACCCGACTTCGGCATGGGCAGCGGCATCGCGGCACCGCCGCTCATCGGAACCGTGTACAGCTTTGCGTCCGTTAAGATGTAGCCATCACGCGCGGATCTGAAAAGAACGGATTTACCGTCCGGCGTCCACCCGTACACTTGATTGTCGTAGCCCCAGCGTTCCGCCAGCGGGCCGGGTGCCGGATAAAACGTGAGTTGCTTCGGCGTGCCGCCGCCCGCGGGCATGACATAGACCTGTTCATCGCCGCCATACTGTCCGGTGAAGGCGATGTAGCGGCCGTCGGGCGAGAACTTGGCGAACAATTCCAATCCGGGATGCGAGGTAAGCCGTGTCGCGGTGCCGCCTTGCGTGCCGACAGTCCACAAGTCTCCCGCGTAGCTGAAGACGATACGGTCATTCAGCACATTGGGAAATCGCAGCAGCTTGGTTCCCGGTGCGGTTTGCGGGTTGCCCACCTCTGCCCATGCGGACGAGAACAGGAGGATGGCCGCCGAAAGCGCGGCGTAGGCACTAAAGCGCATTCAATGCTTGGATCTTAGCGGCTGCGATATCGATCGGTCGCAAGCACGAGTTCATGGGCATTGCCCGGCTCGAATGCCGAGTGACCGGCGTCCGGCACCATTCGGAAATCCGCCTCCGGCCACGCGCGGTGCAAATCCCATGCGCTGGTCGCCGGACACACGACGTCGTAGCGGCCCTGCACGATGGTTGTCGGTATATGCCGAATGCGCGGCACATCATCGATCAATTGGCTCTCGCTGCGCAGGAACCCGCGATTCACGAAGTAGTGGCATTCGATGCGCGCGACCGACAAGGCGAACTGGTCTTCGCCCCACTTCCTGATGTTATCGACGTTGCTGTGCAGAAAGCTGCATGCAGCCTCCCACATCGACCAGGCGCGCGCCGCGGCCAACGCCGCCCGCTGATCGGTGCCGGTGAGGCGCTTGTGATAGGCGCTCAAAAAATCGTCCCGTTCATCCAGAGGGATCGCGTCGCGATAGGCTTCCCAGGAATCGGGGAATATGTCGGAGGCGCCGTGCTGATAGAACCAGCGTATTTCGGCATAGCGCAACAGGAAAATTCCGCGCAGCACGATTTCCGTCACGCGCTCAGGGTGAGCCTCGGCATACGCCAGTGCCAGCGTGCTGCCCCAGGATCCACCGAACACCAACCAGCGCTCGATGTTCAAGTGTTTGCGCAATCGCTCAATATCGGCGACCAGGTGCCAGGTCGTATTCTCTATCAGACTGGCGCTGGGCCGGCTGCGTCCGCAGCCGCGCTGGTCGAATACGACGATGCGGTAATGCCGAGGGTCGAAGAATTGCCGCGCGCGCTTGTCGGAGCCTGCACCGGGCCCGCCATGCAAGAACACGGCAGGTTTGCCGGCGGGGTTGCCGCTTTCTTCGTAATAAATTTCGTGAACGTCCGATACGCGCAGGTAGCCGTTCCGATACGGCTCGAGCGCGGGATACAACTCGCGTCGCGGTACGCTGCGGGGGCTCGGGCGGGAGATTTCTCGAGCCTTGAGCGCGCGCGTGGATTTTGCGGCGCTGACCGAGGGTTTTTTGGCGGAGCGCCGTGAGGCGGGGCGTGATTTGGCTTGGGCGGCCTTTTTTATCTTCATCGCTTTTCCTCTTTGAGTCGCATTTAAGCCCGCGTCACCATGGGCCCGAGAGGCCGCCCTCCCAAAAGATGCACATGCAAGTGATACACCTCTTGGCCGCCGTGCGCATTGCAATTGATAATCAGACGGTAGCCGCTTTCGGCGATCCCCTGCTGTCGTGCGAGATCGCGCGCCACGATGAACATGTGGCCAATCAGCGATTCATCCTCGTCGGCAATATCATTGGCTGTGGGAATGAGTTTGTTCGGGACGATCAGTATATGTACGGGAGCCGCGGGGCGAATGTCCAAAAAAGCGATCACGCGAGGGTCGCGGTAGAGCACGGTCGCCGGCAGGTCCCCGGCGATGATTTTCTCAAAAAGCGTAGGCATTTCATACGCCTCCGATGGTTCTGGGACGCCAAGACTATCAGATGGGATTTGTGAGCCCGTAATAGTAATAGGAACGATTCTCATGTAGAATCGCGTTCATGTTGGTCCCTCAAGATATTCCACTCATGGAACTGGCCCCCGGCGCCTCGGCACGGGTGATTTCCGTGTCGGGGGCTGATTCTAAGGCACCCGCCGACGTAGGGCGCCGTTTGGCCGAACTGGGTTTTTTGCCCGGCGAGGCGGTACGCATCGTGGCCCGGGGCCTGTTGGCCCGAGCGCCCATCGCCGTGCGCATCGGAACAGGCACATTCGCGTTGCGACTTTTCGAGGCCGCCTGTATCCGCGTATGTCCGGAGCAGCCGCAGCTCCCGTAAATTCCATGGACGTCGCGCGCAGCGCTCCGAGCCCTCTGATCGCTTTGGTTGGCAATCCCAACTGCGGCAAGACGGCACTTTTCAATATTCTGACCGGCAGCCGCCAGAAGGTCGCCAATTACGCCGGCGTGACCGTCGAACGCAAAGAGGGTTCGCTGCTCACGCCATCCGGCCTGCGTATTCGCATTCTGGATTTACCGGGCGCGTATAGCTTGGATCCGCTGACTCCCGACGAGCAGGTGACGGCCGATGTACTCTTAGGGAGGCGCAGCGGCGAGACCGCGCCGGATTTCGTCGTCTGCGTCACCGACGCGACCAATCTTCGCCAAAACTTGAGATTGGTTTTGAGCCTGAAGCGGTTGGGGTTGCCCATGGTGGTGGCGCTCAACATGACTGACATTGCGCGCCGCAAGGGCATCGTCATCGATGCCGAGCGCTTGGCAATTGAATTGGGCGTGCCGGTGGTTGAAACGGTCGGCGTCAAGACAGCCGGTGTGCGCACGTTGATCAAAGTGCTCGATGCCACCGCCATTCCTGCACGCAGGGTGCCTAGCGCCGTCTGGCAACCGTTGAGCCGGTCGGATATCGAGCACGACCAGGCGGAAGTGCGCAGGATTCTCGGCGTGGTGGGCGGTGACCGGCTCGATGGCGTGACCTTCAGCGATCGCCTCGATGCCCTGGTGCTGCACCCGCTGCTCGGGCCTGTGATTCTCGCCGTGATCCTGTTCCTGGTGTTCCAGGCGGTGTTCGCCTGGGCGCAGGTGCCGATGGACGAAATCAAACTCGGTGTCGCGGCCTTCGGCAATTGGCTGGGAGCGGCGATGCCGGCGAGTCTGCTGAAGGACTTGGCGATCAACGGCATACTCGCGGGCGTCGGCAGCGTGCTGGTGTTTTTGCCGCAGATCATCATTCTGTTCTTTTTCATCCTGATTCTCGAAGACTCAGGCTATCTGCCGCGCGCCGCATTCCTGCTCGATCGCGTGATGGGCAGCGTTGGGCTCTCGGGTCGGGCCTTCATCCCCTTGCTGTCGAGCTTTGCGTGCGCCATCCCCGGGATCATGGCGACGCGCACCATTCAGAATCCGCGCGATCGTTTGACGACCATCATGATTGCGCCGCTGATGACCTGCTCGGCACGCTTACCGGTCTACGCGTTGATCATCGCTGCTTTCATTCCGCGCCGCAGCGTGTGGGGCGGACTGGAATTGCAGGGCGTGGTGCTGTTCGCGCTGTATATCGCCGGCATTGCCGGCGCGATGGCCGTGGCGTTCGTGCTCAAGCGCCGGGGCCAGGGCGGCGGATTTCAGGCCCTCATGCTGGAGTTGCCCGCCTATCACTGGCCGAATTTGCGCAATCTAGGCATCGGCCTGTGGCAGCGCGTCGAGATCTTCATGAGCCGCGTGGGTACCATCATTCTGGCGCTCATGGTCATCCTCTGGGCCTTGAGCTCATTTCCGGCGCCGCCGCCGGGCGCGACGGGGCCGGCTATCCAGTACAGTATTGCCGGGCATTTGGGCGCGTGGCTCGCCGTGATATTCAAGCCCATCGGCTTCAATTGGCAGATTTCCATCGCCTTGGTCCCCGGTCTTGCGGCGCGAGAGGTGGCAGTGGGCGCATTGGGAACGGTTTATGCGCTGTCCGCGACCGGCAACGACATGAGCAGTGCCTTGACGCCGCTGATCACGCAGTCGTGGAGCTTGCCGACGGCGCTCTCGCTGCTCGCCTGGTACGTGTTCGCTCCGCAGTGCCTGTCGACATTGGCGACCGTGAAGCGCGAGACCAATTCTTGGCGCTACCCGATTATCATGGCGGCGTATCTATTCGCGATGGCCTACGTGGGATCATGGATCACGTTTCGCGTCGCGACGGCGCTGACTGGATCTTGAAAGCATGAACGCAGTACTCGACAATTTTCTGGTGGGCGTGCTGCTGCTCGCGAGCGTGAGCTATGCCGTGTACAAGCTCGGGCCGCGGACATTGAAGAGACGCATTCTGCAGACCTTGAGCCGCGCGACTGCCGCCGCCCCGGTTTTTTTGAAACTCGGCAGAGTGGCGCAAAAGCTTGACGCAGCGTCCGCCGCCAAGGTGCAGGGTGCGTGCGGCGGTTGCGACAACTGCGGCACCGAGTCTTCCTCCGAGCCGCAGCCGTCATCCGCCGAAATCAAAGTGCCGGTGGCGAAAATCGGGCGGCGTACTTCGGCACTGTGATGATGATTGGTTGGTGTAGCGCCCGCCTGGAAGGGGTGCTCGAACCGGTCAACATCACGATGCCAATGTGCGCCGTGACGTTGAGCGGCCGAGCGCAACAGGACTAGGGGATAGGAAAGCTTCACGGCAACTGGGCTCCTTGTTGCCGTGAAGCTTCCTATCCCCCAGGCCTACTCTACTTGGGCGCTAACGCACCTTTCAGGCTCACGGCCCCGCTCACCGTCTTCGGGTCGACCGTAATCTCCTTGAGCTTGGCGGCCACATCCGCGGGCACGTCTTTCTGGCTACGCCCGCCGAGGTACTTCGCGAAGAAATCCTCTGATGCCGTCACGTACGCCAAGGTGTTGATGGGCCGCGCGAAGCCGTGACCTTCATCCGGCGCCACGATGTATTTGACCGGTTTACCGTTGTCGCGCACGGCAGCGACGATCTGATCACTTTCGCGGACATTGACACGCGGATCGTTCTTGCCCTGGACCACCAATAGCGGCGTGACGATCGCCTTGGCCTGGGTCAGCGGCGACTCCGCGATCAACAATGCTTTGCCTTGCGCGGTCGTCGGATCGCCCATGCGGGTGTACATCTGCTTGCGTCCCGCTTCCCAGTAAGGCGGTATGGCGTCGAGCAGGGTGATCAAATTGGACGGCGCCACGTAGGCAACCGCCGCGGCGTAAACAGTCGGTGTAAACGCCACGCCGGCAAGCGTGGCATAACCGCCGTAGGAGCCGCCTGAAATGCCGACGCGCTTGGGATCGGCGATTCCGGCAGCGACGAGCGCCTTGACGCCCCACGTGATGTCGTCCTGCATTTTCCGGCCCCACTCGCCGTTGCCGGCATTCAAGAATTTCTTGCCGTAACCGGTGGATGCACGGAAGTTGGGCTGCAGTACGGCATAGCCGCGATTGGCGAGAAATTGGGCGTTCGTGTCATAGCCGAAAGAATCGCGGGCCCAGGGTCCGCCGTGCGGAAACACCACCAGCGGCAGATTTTTCGCCGCCAGCCCTTTCGGCAGCGTCAGATAGGCGGGGATATCGAGCCCGTCGGAAGACTTGTAGTGATAGGGCTTGCGCTGCGCCAGCGCATCGCGGGGAATTTCCTCGCGCACGCGATACTGCATCGCCAGGTTTTGCGCCTTTCGGTTCCAGACATAGACCAGGCCGGGTTCGGTATCGCTGTGCGCGCTGACGATCCAAATATTCTCGTCATTCGATCGCGCACCGAGACTCACCTCGAGCCCCGGAAGCTTTGATTGCAGCCAATGGAAGTCTTTTTCGAAGGCCGGGTCCTTGAAGTAGCGCCGGACCGCGTCGTCCTCGTATTCGGTGAATAAAATGCGATGGTCGACTTGCGAGATTTCGATGTTGAACAGATCGACGCGCTTCTCCGGATCCCCTTCGATCTTGGTCGTGGCTCCGGTGCTGACGTCCATCAGTTCCAGCTCGGTCAGATCCAAGGCGCCCTTGTTGGTGGCGAGGTAGACGTTCTTGCCGCTTGCGTCGAAATCGAACGCGCCGCAATTTTCGAGCACGCTGCAGCTGTAGATTTGCTTGAAGCCGTCGGCATCGACGCGCAACGTCTCCGTGTCGCCGGACTTGGTCGTTCGCACCGCGAGGCGCAGCGTGCCGGCGTCATCGAATTGCCACGCGGCAATCTCTTCCGTGTTCTTGCGCAGCAGCTTCTTCTCGCCGGTGGAGATGCTGAGTTCATACAGATCGTGCCACTTCGGATCGCGGTCATTCAGTCCGACGTACAGAATGTCCGGCTTGGCTTTGGGTACCGAAAAAATTTCGGTTCGAACGCCCTTTAGCTTGGTGAGCGCACGCGTCGGCGGGGTGCCGGACTTCGCATCCGCCGGCAACTTTGGATCGATGGCATAGACATTGAAATTCTCATCACCACCCGAATCCTGCACGTACAAAATGTACTTGGAGTCGCGGCTCCAGAAATAACTTCGAATGGGCCGGGTTGCTTCGGCGCTCATGGGACGGGCGGCGCTGAAGGGCTCGTCGGCTCCTTTGACCCAAATATTGCGCGTGCCTTTGTAGGGTTTCAAGAATGAAAGATAGCGGCCATCGGGCGAGACTTGCGCCCCGGCGATGACTACTTCGCCGTAAAACAGATTCCGATCGATGAGGGGCGGCTGATCGGCGAGCGCCGTCAAGGGTGATGCGGCTGCGGCCAGCACGGTCAAGGCCAATACGATGTGTTTCAATTTAATATCCCTTTCAATTAAATGTCCATTGAAGTGTAGGAGTTCACCCCCAGTGCGCCATAATGCCAGACAGTCCAGCGGAATCCGAGTTTCAGAAGTCCTCCAGACATAATGCCAATCCCCGACCTATTGCGCGATCGCCTGCGATTGCCCGTCATCGGCGCGCCCATGTTCATCGTATCGACTCCACGCCTGGTCCTGGCACAGTGCAAAGCCGGCATCGTGGGTGCCTTCCCCGCGCTGAATGCGCGGCCGGCCTCTCAACTTGACGAGTGGCTTGCCCAAATCACCGAGGAACTGGCGGCATTTCAGCGGGCCAATCCCCAGGCAAAGGTCGCACCCTACGCCGTCAACCAAATCGTGCACAGCAGCAACAATCGCTTGGAAGAAGACGTTGCGCTGTGTGTGAAACACAAAGTCCCCATCATCATCACGAGCCTGCGGCCGCCCTCAGAGGTGGTCGCTGCCGTGCATGGCTACGGCGGTATCGTGTTTCATGACGTCATCAATTTGCGCCATGCCGAAAAGGCGGCGGCCCAGGGCGTGGACGGCATCATTGCGGTGTGTGCCGGGGCGGGCGGGCACGCCGGCGTGTTGAGTCCCTTTGCCTTGGTCAAACAGATTCGTGAGGTATATCCCGGCACCATCATTCTCTCGGGTGCCATGAGCGGCGGCGCCGACGTGTTGGCGGCGCGCGCCTTGGGCGCGGATCTTGCTTACCTGGGTACGCGCTTCATCGCGACGGAAGAGGGCAATGCGCCCCCTGAGTACAAGCAAATGCTCATCGATAGCGGCGCCGAGGATATTGTCTACACATCGTTGTTCAGCGGCGTCAACGGCAACTACCTGCGCGGCAGTGTCGCGCGCGCGGGTCTCGACCCCGATCATCTGCCCGAAGCGGACAAGACGAAAATGAATTTCGGCACCGGCGGCAATACGGCGGCGAAGGCGTGGCGGGACATTTGGAGCGCAGGTCAGAGCGTCAGCGGCATCCACGATATCGAAGCGGTGGATGCACTCGTGGCGCGGATGGAACGCGAATATGCAGCGGCGCGCGCGAGCTTTAGCTATTAGCTGCCCGATGGACCACGCCATGCGAGCGCCGGCTTAATTGCGTTTGCGTGCCGAACAATTACCGGCGGCGCTGGCGCGCGGCCTGGCCGGGATCTACTTGGTTTCCGGCGATGAGCCTCTGCTGGTCGGTGAAGCCGCGGATGCCATTCGTGCTGCCGCGCGCGCGGCGGGGTACGCGGACCGCCGGGTATTTTTCATCGACCGCAGCTTCAGCTGGGATGAACTGCGTCTCGAGACCCAATCCCTGTCGCTGTTTGCGGAGCGGCGGCTGTTCGAGTTGCGCATGCCCAGCGGCAAACCCGACAAGGGCGCGGCGCTGCTCGCTGAGCTTGCCGCTCAAGCGGCCGCCGACCTGACTTATCTGGTGATCACCGACAAGCTCGATCGGAAGGCCGGCGACGCTCCCTGGGTGCAGGCGATCGAGAAGCACGGTGCATGGCTGCCGATCTTTCCGGTCGATGCCGCCGCGCTGCCGGCCTGGCTGCGCGGCAGGGCGAAAATGTTGCACATCGATATCGGCCCGGAGGCCTCACAGCTGATCGTCGATCGCGTCGAGGGCAACCTCCTGGCCGCGCAGCAGGAATTGGAGAAACTGAAGCTGCTGGCCAACGGCGGTTTGATCGATGTCGACTTGGTGCTTCGCTCGGTCGGCGACAGTGCTCGCTACGATGTGTTCCAAGTTGCGGAGGCCGCTGCCGCCGGCGATGCCGCCCGCGCGTTGCGCGTGTTGCTGGGATTAAAGAGTGAGGGAGTGGAACCCACGTTGATCTTGTGGGCGCTGCTGCGAGAACTGCGCGGAATGTGGCAGGCGCGTGAACGCGACCGCCTGCGCTCCGCCGTTCGGGGCAGTGCCTGGAACCTGGCGGCGACACCGTCGGCGCGCGCGCTATCCCGCCTGAAGAAGCTGCCGCTGGCGCCGTTGCTGATGCAGGCCAGTCAAACCGACCGCGTCATCAAGGGCTTGTCCCCAGGGGATGCGTGGAGCGCCCTCACCGGTCTCACCGGTGCGTTTGCCGGCGCTTT
>DATHFW010000004.1:0-9745 GCA_035317945.1 Steroidobacteraceae bacterium
AAGGTGTAAATGGCATTCTTGCGGAGAGATGCAACGCCTATTGGTAAGTGATGCAACGGTTTCGGGGAAGCGATGCCACGCTTTTGCGGGAGAGTTGCGACGGCACGTGCTCGAGCATGAATTTTAAAGTCAATTAAATCAAATGGTTAAATCAAAACGGGAGAGATGTAACGGAGAACAAGATTTCGCGTGACTTCACACGCTGCGGTTCCCATCGCGCACTATTCCAGTCGATTGCCTCGCAGATTCGGACCCAATCGCGCCATTGAGCCTGTTTCGGCCTTCCGGGCCGATTTTTCCAGCAAATGCCGCTGGCATTGTGACGGGCATTGCGAATTTGAGCACCGCAGGGGGTAGTGTTCCTATCCCACACGTCAGCAAGGCCTTTGTGCATGGAATGCGATTTTTGTCGCCGGACGCATCCGTGGCTGATTGCTGTACTGGCCATGTGTCTATACGGCGCGGTCGCACGTGCGGCAGTACTGCCCGTGCGGTCGGATGAACTCCAGGCCCTGGTCGAAAAGTACCGGCGACCGACCACGGTGCCGATCCCGGCCAACAACCCGATCACCCCGGAGAAAGTGGCGCTCGGACAGGCGCTGTTCTTTGATCCACGACTGTCCGGATCCGGAGCAATCGCCTGTGCGACTTGTCACAACCCCGGGCTTGCATGGGGCGATGGACTGGCGAAAGGCATCGGTCACATGGGGACGCGCCTGGATCGCCACACGCCGACGATCCTGAACGTTGCATACGGCGAGCCGTATTTCTGGGATGGGCGAGCCGCCACACTGGAGGAACAAGCGAAGGGACCCATGGAGTCAGGCAAGGAGATGAACATGCAGGCGTCGGACCTTGTTCAGCGCGTGCGCGACATCCCCGGCTACTCGGCCGCCTTTAAACGCGTCTTTCCCGCGCAGCCGATCTCAATCGACATCATCGCCGCGGCCGTCGCGACCTTCGAGCGCACGATCATCTCGGGCGAGGCGCCTTTTGACCGCTGGATCAACGGCGATGACCATGCAATCTCCCCCAGCGCTGTTCGCGGCTTTGTGCTGTTCAACGGTAAGGCCAACTGCGCCGCGTGCCACCAGGGTTGGCGAATGACCGACGACGGCTTTCACGATGCCGGCCTTCCCGATCGGGATCGCGGCCGCGCATTGATTGCACCAGGCATCGAGCAGCTGGAGCAGGCGTTCAAGACGCCGACTTTGCGCAACATAGATCAACGTGCGCCCTACATGCATGACGGGTCTCTTGCCACTCTTAATGCCGTCATCGATCACTACGATGGAGGATTTGTGAGGCGCGCCAGCTTGGACAGCAACATGCGGCTGCTCGGGCTGACGCCCGTTGAAAAGCGCGACCTGCTTGCCTTTCTCTACACGCTGACCAGTGTGGACGCGCCGATCACCGTGAACGTTCTTCCGCAGTAGCAGAGACTGTCATGAGCATACGCACCGTTCTCTGCTGCCTAACCGCGACCATGCTCGTCACCTCTTCGTTGGCCGGTGATTCCGTGACCGTGGGCCAGCAGGGTCTACGGTTCAGCTCTGCCGAGCTGACGGTGACCAAGGACCAGGTCGTGATATTCATGAACAACGACACGACATCGCACAACATCATGGTTGTCGGAGAAGGTCTCAGTATCAACGGCGGGCTACAGAGCCCGGGGGCCGAGTTCCGCGTGCCTTTCAGCAAGCCGGGCACTTATGCCGTGAGCTGCGGCATTCATCCGAAGATGAAATTGACGGTTACCGTCAAATGACGGCCATCCCGAACGCCGGACGGCGGTGAAATACCCCTCGCCATTGCAGTGCGTCCACTGGGTCATCGCACTTCTGGTGGCCAGCCAGCTGACACTGGCGCTCGTTCTACCGCGACTGTTGTCGTTGGAGTACGGGCAGCTCGTTCTCGGCCTGCACCGACAGGTCGGCATTGCCATATTGCTCTGTATGCTGGTCCGCCTGGGACTTGCCTTGCGCTATCGCGTGCCGGCGCCTCCGTCGGCTCTGCCCGCTTGGCAAAAATTCGCGATGACGAATATGCATCGTGTCATGTACCTCCTGTTGCTGGTACAACCCGTTCTCGGCATCTGCATAAGCTGGGCGCGCGGCGTCACGGTGACCGTGTTCGGACTGATCCCGTTGCCTGCTCCGTTCGATATCTCGGACACGGCACGCGATCGAATAACGCAGGCGCACATCGTCATTGCGGTCCTGCTGCTCACACTGATCGTGCTCCACCTCGGCGCGATCATTTTCAATCGCTGGGTCAGGCGGCTGTCGGTCATGGACCGGATACTCCCCTCCGCGCCCGCACATTCCTTTGTCAATAGGATACCGATCGCGATTCAACTCCTGCTGGGGTTTGGTCTCGTGGTCTGTATCGATCTCGGCGCCGGCATCCACTCGCTCTCGACATATCGCGACTTCAGCCGCGTGACCACGGCGTACCAGGACAACGAACTCGCGGCGGCCGCCGACACGCAGACTGCCCAGCTGGCATGGAAGGAGATCGTCGGCCTCGCGACCGCGCCGCGCACGATCGATAGCGACACGCTGCTGCGCGGACTCGTCAATAGCGCACAAAGGGACCTCCGCAGTGCCGCCACGCATACGAGTGCCGGAGATGTCCGCAACGGGCTTGTAAAGCTCGTCGGCCGTGTTTCTGTCGCCGCGGCCGATCCAGGGACAGTGACGACATCGACTGCTCGTGAAGTCGATGCCGAGTTGCAGGATCTGGTCGACGCGCAGCGCGCAGCGGCGTTTCAGTCCCGCACCGACAATGTCGAACGAATCGCTCAGGGACAAGATCTGATCGTCCTGGCGATTGCTCCGATGGCGCTGCTCAGCGTGGTGCTTGCACTGATACTCGCGCGCAGCATCTCGGGCGCTGTCGCTCGCATGCGAGCGCTCGTAGGCGGCATCGAGGCCGGCGACAGTCATGCCGGGATTCAGGTGATCGGGCGAGGCGGCTTCGCCGCCCTGATGCGCGACATGGTCTCGATGCGTGCAACGGTGGCGCTGAGGAGCGCGGAAGCGGCAGAGCACTCCCGAGAATTGCTCCGCCGCCTGCAAAAAATTACTTCCCAGGTCCCGGGCATCGTCTATCAGTATCGGTTGCGGCCGGATGGCACATCGCATTTTCCCTACGCCAGCGAGGGGATTCGCCAGATTTATGGAGTAACACCGGAATCCGTGTCCGAGGACGCGAGCGGCGTGTTTGCCGTCATCCATCCCGACGATCGCACGAAAGTTCGAGAAGGCATCGCAGCATCGGCGGCTCAATCGACGCCGTGGCATGACGAGTACCGTGTTTGCCTACCCGACGGCCGCGCGAGCTGGGTGAGCGGCAACGCGCAGCCGGAGCGCGAGCCCGATGGCAGCGTGCTCTGGCACGGCTTCGTCGCCGACGTAACCGAGCGGCGATTGGCGCAACAGGAAATCGCGTCTGCCCGAATCCAGCTGCAGGGAGTGCTCGATGCGGCGACTGAGACATCGATCATCGCCACCGACCTGCACGGGGTGATCACCATGTTCAGCGCCGGCGCAGCACAAATGCTCGGGTACACCTCAAACGAGATGGTGGGCCGACACGACCTGTTGCTCATTCATCTCAAGGACGAATTGGCGGACCGTTCCCGTGAACTTACCGCCCAATTCAACACTTCGATCGAAGGTTTCGACATCGTCGTCCATGCGGTGCGCAATGGCCGGCGCGACACGCGCGACTGGACCTACGTACGCAAGAATGGTTCAACGTTGCCCGTGACAATCGACGTCACCGCGGTCTGCGACGCGGGCGAGTGTGTCACTGGGTTTCTGGCAGTCGCCACCGATATCACCAAACAACGACAAGGCCGCGAGGCTCTGCAGGCCGCAAAAGAAGCGGCTGAGTCCGCCAGCCGGGCCAAGAGCGATTTCCTCGCGAACATGAGCCATGAGATCAGAACGCCGCTCAACGGCGTGATCGGAATGACAGGGCTTCTGCTCGATACGCCCTTGCGCGAAGATCAGCGCGAGTTCGCCGAGATCGCGCGTTCGAGCGGTGAGTCGCTGCTCGCCGTGCTGAATGACGTGCTGGACTTCTCGAAGATTGAAGCCGGTCAAATGGCCCTGGAGGTAATTGACTTCGACTTTCTGACAGTCGTAGAACAATCGGTGGACGCCATTGCCCTTCGCGCCGGGGAGAAGGGGCTCGAACTTGTCATCGATGTGGATCCGACGCTGCCGCGAGGCATGCGCGGCGACCCGACGCGTCTGCGGCAGATAGTCCTCAATCTGCTTAGCAATGCCGTGAAATTTACCGAGAAGGGCGACGTGCGTCTGTCCGCTCGCCGACGCCAGGCCGCCGATGGACAGGTGCGAATGCGCATCGAGGTCATCGACACCGGTGTCGGAGTTACGGACGAACAGCGCTCACGACTGTTCATGCCTTTCATTCAGGCCGATACGTCGATGACGCGGCGCTTTGGCGGAACCGGTTTAGGCCTGTCAATCTGCCGTCGCCTGGTCGAACTGATGGATGGAGCAATCGGTGTCGATAGTACGCCGGGATGCGGTTCGTGCTTCTGGTTCGAGATCGCTCTCCCAGTTGTGCCGTTGACAGCGTTGCCAACTGAAACGGTCGATCTGGAAGGTTGTGAAGTACTGGTCATCGACGATCACCCAGTCAACCTACGAATCATTGACGCCCAACTGGCCACTTTCGGCTGTCGAGTGACGAGCGCCGCGACGGCCGCGGCGGGCGAGGACGCGTGGAAGAAACTGGTGTCTGCCGATCGTCCACCCGATGTCGTACTCTTGGATCACGATCTGCCGGACCATGCCGGTCCGTGGCTGGCGGAGCGTCTGCGACGCGATCCGGCCGGCGCACATGTGCCCATCGTCCTGATGACGTCGCTTGGAAACCGGGTTCGGGACCCAACGCAGGAGCGGATCATTGACCGCACCATGACAAAGCCGGTGAAACACACCGCACTGCTGCAATGCCTTCAAGAAGTGGTGGGCAAGGCAAGAGCGACGACCGTGCTCGCGCCGGCCGCGCGCGCTGACGAACTGCAGGGTCTGCAGGTGCTGCTCGTCGAAGACAACGCCGTCAACCAAAAGCTGATGTGCCGCATACTCGAAAAGCTCGGCGCGGAAGTGACCGTCGCCGACAACGGAGAAGTGGCGATCGCAAAACTGACGGCGACGCAGTTTGAGGTCGTTTTAATGGATTGCCAGATGCCTGTGCTCGACGGGTACGAAGCGACTCGACGCATCCGAGCGGGTGCCGCGGGCGCGTCGGCCAAGACGATTCCGATCATAGCGCTCACCGCGCACGCGCTCAGCGGCGACCGCGAGCGGTGCGTAGCGGCGGGCATGGACAACTACTTAACGAAACCCATAGATCCCGGCAAGCTGAAGATCCTGCTGAGAGGTGCACGCGGCGCCGGATCGAGTCGGCTTGAACCGAGCGGCGCGCTTGTCGTCGCGAGCAATGGCTTAACGGTGTTCGACGAGGCGGCGCTGCAACTACGGGTTGGCGATGACCCTGCATTCTTGGCAGAGCTGCTGAGCGAGTTCGTCGACACCATCGATGAGCAGGTCGTTGCCCTGCTTGCGGCTGCAACGCGAGGCGATGCGAGCACGATTGCGACGCATGCTCACGCTATCCGGGGTGCCGCGGCAAATGTTTCGGCCGGCGTTTTGGCGGACGCTGCCGCTGCGCTGGAACGCACAGCAGGAGTCGGTCTGATAAATGCCGAGGAAGTGGCGGCCTTGCATCTGGCTTGGCGGGACACGAAGCGCCATCCGGTGCTCGAACCGATTATGGCTAAGGGACGCCTGGCGGGATGAGGGATGTCTTTCTACGTGGAATTAGGGTCGACATCTGGCCGCAAGCCAAGCGTTGACACAAATCGTCGCACCGGTGACTCACTCGATCCCTTTGACGCGGACTGCGCGGATTGCGAAGACATATCGGACGCCACACCTGCGCACATGTCTGGCCAGAGTTCGATGGGCAGCGGCGCCAGCAGCATCGACGGCGGGATCAGCGCGTTGAATTGCACCAACGCTGCTTTGGTCCTAAATTCTGGGCACCCATACTCTGACTTGCAGTGGGCACAACGACTCGAAACCACTGCGCGATTTTTATAGCAGCAGAGACCGACGACGGGCGCAGTGGCAGGCATCTAAGCATTGTCGTAGGTTGGCAACTAAAACGATGTCTGTCGGATTTGAATTTTACAGTAGGAATAATCTGACAATTCGAAGCCGGCGTTAGATGCCGCGAGTACTCGTACCGCAGCGCGGAAATTTGAAGAATTTACCGCTCGACTCTCCAGACGTTGCAGGGGTGGACATTTCGCTGCCGCACCCCGGCACGCAGAATTGGAGACTGTGGATAACTTGGACTTCCAATTGCGATAGCATCGACGACCTCAACAGGAGCCTTCGAACGATGAGCAATCAGGCAATAATCCCGCAGGAACTCCCCAGCCTAGAATCGGAGATTGAACTTCTGGCGCGCGAGACCGATACGCCGGTCGAAATCGTTTACGAAATCTACACGAGTGAGCGCGCGAAACTGGATCAGGCTGCCAGAATCAAAACCTACGTGCCGGTGCTCATTCACCGGCACGTGAAAGAACTGTTGCAAACGCGACGTGGCTCAATTCACTGAGACCCTGCTGCAGCCAGCGCAGGACCGCTGAACTCCGCTTCGATCGAAAAGTCGATCACGTCACCGACGCCCATCGTGGTGCCCGGGGCGGGTATACCAAAGGCCATGCCAAAATCCGAACGCTTGAACGAACCGTGCGCGGAAAAGCCGATGCGAGACCTATGCATGTTGATCGCCTAGGGCATCCTGGTGATCTGCAATTCCTTGACGACGGCGTCGTTCAATGCGCCGCTTTGACCTCCGGCATGAGCGTAGCCGGCATTGCTTTGCAGATAACTCATGTTGAAGTAGTCGCTTGCCTTCAACACATAATCGCCGGCGGCCAGGAAGAAGCGCAATTCCGTGGATTGCCGGTATGGGTGGGTGGCGCCTTCGGCCTGGATATGCGGCATCTGTGTCACGCCCGTTGCGACAATGCGGCCCTGACCGTTCAGCAGTTCAATGCGCTTCACGGCATTGGTGACGCCCGTGTTGATGTCAAAGGCGTGGTTGTCGTAAGTCAGTGACAGCGCATACGTGCCTGCGCGCTCCACTCTGAACCTCAGGGCGGTGGAATTGCTGCCGGCCGGCCAGCTCATCGTTCTTGTTGCAGTACCGTTGATGCAACTCGCTGCGGAGGGATGCGATGCATTGCCGCTGTCAGCGTAGCTTGCCACGACGCGATAGCAATGACGTCGTTCCGGGGCGAGGCGCTGCGGATCGCGCCACGTGCGGGCACTCGAGTTTTGCACCTGAAGCACACCGTCGCGCCAGATCGCGTAGCGCAGTGCCTGAGGTACGGAGGTGACTGCATCGATGGAAAGGGCTGCGTGTTGGTCGGTCATGACAACATCGATTGAAGGTGCCTGAGGCGCGAACACCCGAGGATCGTCGTGCGAATCCGGCGCGACCTCGGCGACCTTTAGGATGCGATCATCACCTGCCCTGCTTGGGTCGAAACTGACAACTATCCTGTTCTCGGGTTTGAGTTCCGATGGGGTAATCACGCCGGTCACCGCACGTCCATTGAGCGTGATTTGCGCCGGCGGGTAGTATCCGGCACCTCCCGCGGGCGGCAGATGCAATTCGATCGTCAATCCGCGGCCTTGGTAGGCTAGGTTTTCCAACGTTGCCGTATCGCCGCCAAGTACGGCGCGCATATGCGCAGTGAGAAAGGGCCGAATGCGAAACCCGCGCTTTTCGACGTGGTAGCCGAAGATGACCTTGGCAACCATGTCGATGTAGCCCGCGACCGACCAGATCTGTCGCGGCGAGTTGATGACCGGACCATCGTCGTATTGTGAGCGACCCGTCAGCCACTCGAGATTTTCCGTGTTGGTCAGATGCAGGGCCGCGGCCCTGACCAATGAGTCGAAGGCATTGTCGGCGACAGCAACATTGGCGACCTGTGCGGCCGCCTCGAGATCGAACGCAGTCACAAACGGCCAGTTGGCCCGATTGTGATAGATCGCAACGCCAGGCTGCTCTGGGTAGTAGACCGGAGCACCAAACGGCGCGTGCGGATAGCGAGCCACGATGTCACGGGCACGCGCGGGATCAGCGATGCCGGAGATCACTGCCAGGGCTTCGCCGAGCAGGTCGAATTTGGCCACCGGGATCGCTCGTGCATCGGCCGTCAGGAGGCTGGCGTAGAGGCCGTAGTCCGGCAGCCAGAAATGGCGATTGATCGCGATCTTGAGCGCGTCGGCCCAGCGCCCATATCGAGCCGCGAGCGCTGCCTCGCCGCGATCCTTGGCAAGGTCGGACACCAGCCGCAGCGCCCGGTACTGGAGCGTATTCGTCGACAGTGCTTTCGACTGCGCCAGTTGGGTGAGGTCTTTCACGACATAGGGCGCGTAGGTTTGCTCACGCCAGTCCAGGAACGACTGTTCACCGGTGTAAAGGCCATCGCCGGCGTCAAAAATGGCCGCACGATCCGCCTCCGCGCTGCCGCGCAGGGCGCGGTACGCTTCGACCGCGAAACGTGATCGCGCCGATCCCTGCAGCGTGTTGAGCACGGCTTCTGCTCCGAGCGCCCACGTCGTGCGATCACTGCTCACAGGCCAGCTGCCGCCCGAGCCCGTATCTTGGACGATCTGCAAGGTACCCGCAGGCAGCTCCGCCGGCAGGGTGATGCCACTGCGGAAAGCGCTGATCTTGAACTGCAAAGAGTTTCGTACGCGGATGGGGTCGAGTACGGCGAGCGACAAGTACGCCGAATAGCTCATATCGCGCGTCCAGACGTAGGTCCATTTCTCGCCGGTCTGGAAGCATTCGCAGAGGATGGGTTGGCCTGCGTTGTAGGCCGCGTCACGAATCGAGGTCACGCTATCCAGGCGTGCATCATCGATGGCCTGAGCAAAGAGCGCGTCGAACAGGAGGCTGGAACTGTGTACGGCGAGTGCGCGCGGCGCTTCGACAATGCTGCGCTCCTTGGGTCCATCATCGCGCTGCTCGGCCGACGTCGTCAGAGTGAAGCGACGGGCGCCGCCGGGCTCGGTTGCTACGCGTACCCGAACTGTTTGCGCCTGACCGGCGGGGTCCTGCGCATAGGCAGGGAAAGTGAAGTTGGATTGTGCCCGGCTCGGAACCGCCGCCAGCGCGAGCAAGGAAAAAAGCCAACACGATGCCAGTGGCGCACCTATCACCGGGCAACCAGGCAACCCAAGTTCCGCTTCTGCATGGCTCCTCCTACGCTATAATCAATACAACAAAGGTCCCGCATATTCCATGTTAGTTCTTCGTTCCCTCACGTTTTCGATTCTGTTCTATCTCTTTTTTGCCGTCAGCGCGGTGGCGGCCACTGCCATTTCGCTCTTTTTGCCGCGATCGCTGCCGCCGTTCGCTAGATTCTGGTCGCGTGCATGGCTGGCCATGTACCGCGCAATTTGCGGAGTCACCTATGAAGTGCGCGGCACAGAAAACATCCCGCACGGGGGTTGCCTCTTGGCGGTGAAGCATCAGTCCGTCTGGGATACATGTGCGCTGTTCGCCATCTTTGATCGCCCGGTTTTCGTACTGAAAAGCGAGCTGATGTTCATTCCATTTTTCGGATGGGCTCTCGCACGCTTGGGTTGCATCCCCGTGAAGCGAG
>DATHFW010000005.1:0-9031 GCA_035317945.1 Steroidobacteraceae bacterium
TGGCACTGTTGGCGACGATCACCACCTGCGCCGTTTGCGAGCTGCGTTCCACCACCACTTGCAGGTAGCGCGCGATGCCCAAATGAGCGCCATCCGAATAGCAGGTCACCCGAGCTTCGACGAGAGCGCGCCGCACGACCGCGGCAACCCGGTTGATCAAGGGGTGCTGAACAATGCAGTTCGGGATGTGAACCACGCGGTGGCTGCCGAGTTCGAACAGACCGAGCTTGGGCGAGCCCAAGCGGCCGCGGATGGCGAGCCGCGCGCGCAGTCGAAATCCCGAAGTCCGCCCGGAAACCACCGACACCTCCGGCAGGCCATGGGCGCGCGCGAGGCTCTCGAGCGCGCCGCGCGCCGAAGCGGCGATGCCCGGCTCGCCGAATCGCGGACAAGCCGGACATGGCGGCCGATGCGGGCAGGACGTCAACATTGTATTGTCTCGAGAATCACTCATCACGGAGATCGTCATTGTCCCACCCGCCCCTACGAATGCCGTCGGCCTTCACCACTATGCACCGGGTGACGGCCGAGGAAATTGACGAGTATGCGCACGTCAACAATACAGTCTACCTGCAATGGCTCGACTGGATCGCCTGGGCGCATTCTTCAGAATTGGGAATACCACTCGAGCATTGCATTGCGATTCGCCGCGGCATGGCGGTACGGCATACACGGGTCGACTACCTCGAGGCCGCGCTGCTCGACGACAGCTTGCTCATTGCGACATGGCTGGTCGCCTGTGACGGCCGGCTTCGATGCACACGCCGTTTCGAGATTGTGCGTGTGTCCGACAATAAACGCGTACTTGACGCAGAGATTGAATATTTTTGTTTGAACCTCGATACCGGCAAACCGTGTCGATTCCCGAGCGAGTTCACTGAGCACTACACCGTGCAGCCCGAAGTGACCGCGGCCTATGCGAAGTTGCCGGATTCATTGCGTCATGTCGGCTATTCTCGCGGTGCGTCTTGATTCCGCGATCGAGCCTAAGCGAACCAACAATTGGTGGCGACGGTGATACGCGTATCGCTGCCGTAAAAGGGCGCAACCTCATGGAACACATAGGACGGGAAAATCACCATCTGGCCGGCCTCGAGCTTGAATTCCATGGGCGCGAGCGCGAAGGCGCGATGCAACGATGCATTTGCCGGATCCAGATAAGCATTGGCGCCCTGCCTTACGTCGAGGAATCGCAACACGCCGCTGTCCGGATGCTGCGGAACGCTTTCGCCGGCGCGAACGCAGTACACCGCGGACCACGATGCCAGCGGGTGGTTGTGCGCGACGAAAGATCCGGCATACCTTGATATGTGAAACCAGGTGAGGTTTTGAAACGTGAGCCGTGCAAGATCCTCGGCTTTCAAGGACGTGGTCGCAATCACCATTTGGGCTATCGCATTCAACATGAAGCCGCGCAGTTCCTGCACGCAGGCATCGGTCCAGCGAAACAGATTGAAACGGCTCTCAAACGTTTCCGCTTGCGGCACATGACTGGGTGTCGGGTTTCGATGCTCGTCCGTTTCGCGCTGCAGAAACAGCGTCGCGAGCTCGCGGTTCAGGCGCTCGCAGGCGGGCAACCGCACTTCGGCGAATGGCGTCGCAAACAGCGGATGGACCTTTATCGCGCTGCCTACCATCGTCCGAATCCTTGCTGCCCGGGCGCAGTGAAGCGAATTCGCGCCGTGACCAGCGTCAACTCGCCGCCGGCGCGCAACAGCGCGATTTCGTGCGTGAGAGATGCCGGGAAAATAACCATTTCCCCCGCGACCGGGCGCCATACGTAGTGCGACTGGGTATACGGCACTCGCATCGCGGAGTTGGTAGCATCTTGGAACATTGTGCCGAGGCGCGACTCGTACAGGCGCACCACCCCGCTATCGGCGCGATCTTCGCTGAGCGGGGGCGCGGTCACGCAATAAATCGCGCACCACGAGGTCAACGGATAGCTGGCGGCGGGCACGCTGCCATTGGTTCGGACAACCGTGAACCACGCGCGCGCTTCCAATTTGAACGAGCGCAGTTGCGCCTCCGTTAACTCGTTAAGGCTGCCGACCATGGAATAAACAGCACCCAGCATCGCATGCGCCAGTTGCCGCACCGGCGGTTGCGGCCATTCCATCAGATCATCGGCGCTGGAAAAGCGCAGCGGATTTCGCTGCGGCCGGTTGTCGGCGGCAATTCGCTGCGCAAACAGCCCGCACAAGGCGGAATTGATCTGTTCAGAATCCGGGATTGACGCGACACCGAGTGGAGTCGCCAGGATGGGAATGATTTTCGACGATAAGGTCATGGCAGGTCCGCGAGTTCGTCGCGCAATTCCGTGAGCTGGTCGGCGTAATGTTGCGCGCGTCCGGATGATGTTTTGTACAGAGGTTCGCGCACTTGCCACACGCTGGCGGTCTTGATGGCAGCGCTGCGCGCGGCGATCGTCGGCACCTTGCCCGACCACGGGAGCCCCAAGAACTCGCACAGTGCCTTGAGCTCGCGCTGCGGATCCTTTATCAAGGCGTCGTAATCGAAATCGAAGATATCGCCCGCAAACTCGCTCTTCCAGTACGCCATTGCGCGCCGATATTCGCGGTAGTAATGACCGATATCCTCGAGACTCAAGGCGTAGCTCATTTGCTGATCCAGATGCAGGAAGAAAATCGACAAGCAATTATCCAACGGATTGCGGGTTGTGTGCACGATCTTGGCGTCCGGAAACAGCCGCTTGATCAGACCTATGTACAGAAAATTGTCGGGGCGTTTGTCAGTGACGTAGGCCGCGCTAGCCGATACACGCAGAAGTTCCGCCCGGTAACGCGCCGCTATTGCGTCCAGTCGCCCCGATGTCAACTCATTCGAGGCCTCAAAAAAAGGCGTGAGTTCGGTGTTGATCAAGCGCTGCAGGAAATCGATTTCACCGCCGCCGGCAACACCCGGAAGCGCAGCGAGGAGTTGTTCCGTCAGGGTGGACCCGGAACGGAACATCCCGACGATGAATATGGGGCGCGGCTGAATCTCGCTGGTGTTGGCGCGGGCGCCGGACAGTCCGTCGCTGGTCAAGCGGTCGATAAACCGTTGCTGCCGGGCGCGGTCATAGGGGACGAAGTGCGGTCCGACGCTCGCCAGACTCGCCTGATTGGCCGCCGCATACGCCAGGAATGCGTCACGGTAATCGCCCGCCGCATCGAGCAGGCGGCCGAGGGCAAACCCAAGACTGGCGCGAACGCTCATCGACGTCGCCGTGACGAGCGCATCTCGCAGGCGCTTGACGAGAGAGTCATCGACGCTGCCCGCCGGCTGAAGATTTGCGAAGCGCGCCAGCGCCTCGAAGGCTTGTGGTTCCAGGGTGAGAATCCGCGCGTACAGCGAGCTGGCTTCGGCCCGCTTGCCAAAATCCTCATAGAGGTTGGCCAAGTTCAGCAGGGCCGGCGTGTAGGCAGGATTGAGGGTCAGGGCCTGCTGCAGTTCCGCTGCAGCGCTTTCGTGATCGCGCAGAAAGTCGCTGAAAATCACACCACGATTCAGGTGCACTTCCTCGGGTCGCGCCACGCCTGACCTAAGCGCCTTTT
Source organism: Steroidobacteraceae bacterium (assembly GCA_035317945.1). Lineage (GTDB taxonomy): Bacteria > Pseudomonadota > Gammaproteobacteria > Steroidobacterales > Steroidobacteraceae > Bog-1198. The sequence goes on from DATHFW010000005.1 coordinate 3,558, forward strand.
GATAACAGGCGAGCGCTTCGTCAAAATGAAAGGTTTGTCGCTGCAGTATCGCGAGGTTGTACCAGGCATCCGCCAGCTTCGGCCAGCGCGCGAGAATCTCGCGATATGCTGCGATGGCCTCCGCGACCTGGTTTTGGCGACGCAACTGCGCCGCCTTGCCCATCAATTCATCGGACACCTCGCTCAAGATCACCTCGGCCGCAGCATTGCCCGAGACGATTTTCCCATATCCCGTCGATTCCGGTAGCCTTGAGACAAACAAATACGCGAACCCCTATGACCCGCAATCTTGAAACCGACATGGACACGCTGCGCACGGTGCTGCGCCTGGCCGAGAGTCGTGATTTTGTCGCCGCCGCCGCCTTGGCTGAACAGACCCTTGCCGGCGGTTTCGAGCATCCGATGCTCCTTAACATCATGGCGACGCGGCTCGAACAAGAAGGCAAGTACGATGAGGCGTTGAAATTGCTCAAACGCGCGGTCGCCATGGCCCCCAATGACGTGGGTGCGCGCCACGCGTTGGGATTGTGTCTGCAGCGTCTCGACCGGCCGGCCGAGGCTTTGAGTCATGTCGATGAACTTCTAAGGCAGCACGCAAACCTGCCGTTCGCCCATGCCAGCAAGGGCAACGCACTCATGGCATTGGGCTCGCTGGGTCGCGCGAAACAGAGCCACCAACGCGCGCTCGAACTCGAGCCCGGCAACTTCGCAGCCACGACCGCGCTGGCCTCAATCGCCACCCATCGCGGCCAACACCAGGAAGCGCGGGACTGGGCGCAACGCGCGCTCAAGATCGTTCCGGGCTACCCGGATGCCATTTTGTGCCTCGCCGCCGCGGAATTGGCCGGCGGAGATCTCGCCTCGGCCGAGAAACTGCTGCGGCAAGTCATCATTGATTCTCGGGCCGGACCCTCCGATCGGACGCGCGCCACCGGACTGCTGGCGGACGTGCTCGACGCCGCCGGCCGCTATGTTGAGGCATTCGAGGCTTACAACGCGAGCAACCTGGCGCTCCGGCAAATTCACCAGCGTTTCGCCGACTCGAACGTGTTGGGATATACGCGCGCATTGACGGCAGCGATGCAGAAGATCGACGCCAACCGCTGGAGCGTCGTCCCCGAGACGTCCGCCGCTGCGGCGAGCCACGTCTTCTTGCTCGGTTTTCCGCGCACGGGCACTACTTTGGTAGAAGTTGTTCTCGACGGCAATCCGCGCGTCGTCAGCCTCGAGGAACACGAGCTGCTCGCCGACGGCGTGCTCGCTTTCATGCGCGAGCCCGTGAATTTCGACGCGCTGGCCACTGCGGATGAGCGGGGAGTGAATGCGTTGCGCGAGGCTTATTGGCGCCGCGTACGCAGTGCCGGCGTCGATGTAGCGGGCAAAGTGTTCGTCGACAAACATCCGCTGAACAGCCTGAAGCTACCACTGATCGTTAAACTCTTTCCCCGCGCAAAAATCCTGTTCGCGGTCCGCGACCCTCGCGATGTGATCTTGAGCTGCTTCAGACGCCGCTTCCAAATGAATCCGTCCATGTATGAATTGCTGACCGTATCCGGGGCAGCCGCCTTCTACGCAGCTGCCATGGACTTCGCGTACACGGTCAAGCGTTCACTGGCGCTCGACTGGCACGAGATTCGCTACGAGAGATTGGTGGCCGGCTTCGAGCAAGAGATGCGCGGCATTTGCGCATACCTCGGCCTCGATTGGATGGCGAGCATGGGCGAGTTTGCGCATCGCGTTCAGGCCCGCGAACATGCGACGCCGAGCACCGCGCAGTTATCGCGCGGTCTCGTGACCTCAGCCACGGCGCAGTGGCGCAACTACGAATCGCAGTTGGCGCCGGCGATGCCGTTGCTCAAACCATGGATTGAACAGTTCGGCGGCTGAATTACTGCGCTCGCCGCACCGAATAGGAATGATTCGAGGGCGTAAACATCAGATACGATCCCAGCGCCGCCCGCTTGATCCTCACTGCATCGCCGGCTGAAATTCGCCCGTCGTCATCCAATACCGTCCACGTTTGACCGCTGTCGAGAACGATGGTCGTATGACCCAATTTATCGGAGCTGACGACGGCAATATGCGCCGCAATCGCTTTCGGACCGGCGTCAACGGGATGCTGTTGCGCGGCCGTCAACCCGAAGTTTTTTGGATCCGCGGCATTCGCCGCCGCTGACACCGGTGCTTGAGCAGCGGCCGCGGCGGGCGCGGCCGCTGCTGCTGCGGACGCGGGTACGGGTGCCGGTGCAGGTGTCGGTGTGCTCTTGGCGGCAGCGCTCGGCATTTTATCCGTTGGCCGATGCGCGAGCGCGTCGTAACAGGCGAGGCGCGAGTCCGGCGCGGTGATGACCGCGCATCGCGCCAAGTCGTCGTTGCTGGGCGCGGCCGCCGTTGCTGCCGCAGCCGCCGCCATCAATACCAGCGCAGCGCCGATTTTGGAGCGGTTCATGCGCCGCTTGCCGGCTGCTGTGAATAATACCGGCCGTAGACTTCGGTGGCAGTTTGAATCATGTCGCGTTCCGCCGGCGTCAACAACGGATTCCAAATATCAAAGATCAATACGGCCCGCGGCGTATCCGACAAGTTCCAAGCTTCGTGCTCGATAGTGTCATCGAACACCCAAGCCTCATCGGCAACCCATTCGCGCGTCGTGGATCCTACGCGGAAACCGCAACTGGGCGGCACGATCAGCGGCAGGTGCACCGTACAGCGCGTATTGGTGATCCCCGTATGCGCGGGAATTCGCGTGTTGGGATCGAGGATCGAAAAGAATGCAGTGGGAGCCCGGCCTTGTACGCGGCAGCGCGGCACCACTTCCTCGAGCGTTCGCGCGGTCACCGGGCAGCGCGCGATGTGGCCAGGCACCGGCTGGCTTTGGTTCCACAAAAAATACGCACTCCACTTGCGCGAGCGGTTCAATTCCTTGAATTGATCTATGGGCAGCCCGGCGGGAAAGTCGATGTAAGGCTGCAATCCCTCACGGTCGGCGACCAGGACCCGCATGAGTTCGACTCTCATCTCCGCGCTCGCGGCTTCCAGCGCCGGGAGCCAAGGAAACAAGGAACGGTCGAAGAATTCAATTGCCGGTAATTCCGGGAAATACATCCACGTCGGTTGCGAATGATATACACGACGCTTGCCCATCAAGCTGTCGAGACACGCATCGACGCGGCGTTGCGCTTGGCCGCCATGCCGTTCGCGGATCGCCGCCAACGGTTTTTCAAGCGCCTCGCTCAAAGAAGCACGATCCGCATCGACCTTGGTTCTCGCGATTTCGAAGGCGGATTTCAGATGCGGCGGAATCGCGGCGCCGGCGGGCAGCGAATCCAGTGCGGCTTGGTAGGCTTGCGCGGCATTGCGCGGATCGCCGGCTTGCTCGAGATAGTCGGCCTTCTGCAGCAGTGCCGACAAATGCCGCGGCTCCAGGGCGAGGGCCTTCTCGATGGCATCGAACTCCTCGAGACGCCGGCCGAGCGCCTTCAGGCTGCTGGCAAGATTGGCCCAGATCGCGGGTTGATTGGGATTGGCGGTGGCCGCGCGGCTGAACAGAAGTTGCGCCTGATCGGCGGCACCGCGCGCGAGCATGCGCACACCCAATTCGTTGAGCACGGCGGGGTGATTCGGTGCGCGCTGCGCCACATTGGCCAACAACTGGTCGGATTCCGGCATGCGGCCCGCAGCCTCTTCCGCCTTCGAAGCTTGCAAAACGCGAATAATCGTCGCTTCATCGAGCGGCGTGGGGGCAGCGGAATTCACCGCGTCATTGTATAACACCCACCTAAAGCCGGTTAATTTAGGGAGTATTTGACCATTAGCGCCTCTGCCGACTTGGAGCTCATGCGTGCATCGATGTTGCTCGAGACGGATCCGGCTGCCGCGGCACGGCAGGCCGGCGCCGTGCTGCAGAGCCACCCCGGGCACGATGCGGCGAGTCTGCTGCTCACCGCGGCATGTCGACGCCTCGGTAACTCATCGGACGCTATTGGCATCATGGAGGCCCTGGCCCTCGCCCAACCCGCATCCGCGCTGGTGCAACTGGAACTCGGCCGCACCTATGCCGCCTGTGCCCGCGGCCGCGAGGCCAAGTTGGCGCTCGAGCGCGCGGTCGAGCTTGATCCCAATCTCGCGGACGCCTGGCGCGAATTATCTGAGCAACACCTGCAGCTCGGCGAAATTGCGTCCGCGGATGCTGCCTACACTCGGTACCGGCAGCTGGCCGCCGACCCACCGGATCTCGCCGATGCCTACGCCGCCTTCGATCAAGGCCGGCTGGAAACAGCCGAGGGTTTGGCGCGGCGGCGCTTGCAGCAGGGTACCAACGAAGTGGCCGCCTTCACCCTGCTGGCTGCCATTGCAATGCGTCGCGGCGATGATTTGGCGGAAGCTGAATCGCTGAATGCGGTGCTGCTGAGAGCGGACTGCGATGGCACGGCGCGCGAACAGTTGGTTCGGCTGATGATTCGACAAGGCCGCACCGAAGAGGCGCTGCCGCCGATCGAGCGGTTGCAGGCCGCTGAACCCGGCAACAGCGCCTACCTGATTCTCAAGGTGCTGGCGCTGCAGCTCGCCGAGCGCCATGCGGAAGGTCTGGCCATCATCACTCAGTTGATCGCCGATCACCCCGACAACTCGGATTTTTGGTTGCTCGCCGGCAATCAACAGCGCTACATCGGCCACTCGCGCGAGGCCGTCGATTCTTACCGGCGCGCCATCGAGCTTCGGCCGGGGCACGGCATGGCGCATTGGGCACTGTCGAACTTCGAGACCTTCCGCTTCGCGGCGCACGAAATTGAAAACATGCAACGCCAGCTCGCGCTCGTCCCGCCGATGGGTCCTGACGCAACGGGCCTGGAATTCAGCCTCGGCAAGGCGCTGGAAGATCGGGCTGAATTCGCGCCTTCATTCGAGCACTATCGGCGAGGCAATAGTCTCGCCCGCGCCTCCTTCCACTACGATCCGAACGCCACCACGGCCTTCGTGCAGCGGTTCAAGAACACATTTTCCAGCCGCTTCTTTTCCGAGCGCGCCGATTTCGGCCGGACTGCTCGCGATCCGATTTTCATCGTGGGTCTGCCGCGCTCCGGTTCAACGCTGCTCGAGCAGATTCTCGCGAGCCACTCCGAGGTGGAGGGCACGCGCGAGCTCGCTTACATTCCGACCATCGCGCGGGAATTGGCGGGGACGCCCGAGACCGCCGCAAAATATCCGGAAAATCTCGCATCGCTGGACAAGGCAGCCGTCGAGGTGTTGGCGGCGCGCTACCTCGCCGGCGCCCAGAAGCACCGGCCTCTCGGCAAGGCGCGTTTTGTCGACAAGATGCACGGCAATTTTGCCAGCCTCGGCCTCATCCATCTGATGTTTCCGCATGCGGCCATCATCGATGCGCGGCGCCACCCCATGGCATCCGGCTTTGCTTGCTACAAGCAGCTATTCAACCCCGGCATGAACTTCGCCTACGACTTGAATGAACTGGG
>DATHFW010000006.1:0-5151 GCA_035317945.1 Steroidobacteraceae bacterium
GCCTGGACCAGTCGCGCTTTGCGCACGAAGGTTTGATAGAGCAGATCGCGCATGACCTCCAGCAGAATTCCCGCGAGTTCCGCGTCCAAGTTGGGCTGACTGGGCCAAGGATCGCTATCGCTGCCGAATAACACCGCGCGCAAGGTTGCAAACGTGTCGTCGTCAAGATCCGCCAACGAGCGAATTTCCTGAAGCGTATCGAACAGCTCCAACTTGCCGCGCTCGCCGAGTTCGCGAAACAATGATTGCGCGGTACGCCGGCTCATGGAGCCAAACGCGCTGAAACAGGCGGCCGAGTAGCAGTTGAGCGCCTCTTTGAACAGAACCTCCGCCTCCTCCGGCAGATACGTCAACGGGAAATTCTCGCGAGCGCGCTCGATTTCCATGAAGTTCGGCGCGAGTTCTATCCGCAGTGCGGTATAGGATTTGACTACAAACTTGAGGAATACCGGCTCAATACAGGTGTCGCAGCGGAACACGATGCCGATGTTCTTCGGCTTGCGCCGGCTCAGATCATCGAACTTGGGTACTGCAACCGGGGTCAGATGGGTCAGGGTCTGGCAGTGGGGGCAGGTCAGGGCAATGCCTTGATAATCGACGTGCAGCTCGTCTTGCGGCGTGATGTAAATGCTCATAGGTCACCCCGTCAGTGGTTTATAGCGAATTCGGTGAGGCTGATTGGCATCTTCGCCTTTGCGTTTTCGATAGTCCTCGACATATTCCTGATAGTTGCCCTCGAACCAAACGACTTGCGAGTCGCCTTCGAACGCCAGGATATGCGTCGCGATGCGGTCGAGAAACCATCGATCGTGCGAGATGACCACGGCACACCCCGGAAACGCGACCAGTGCGTCTTCGAGAGCGCGTAGCGTTTCGATATCCAGATCGTTGGTCGGCTCGTCGAGCAGCAGAACATTGCCCCCGGCTTTCAATACTTTGGCGAGATGTACCCGGTTGCGTTCGCCGCCCGAGAGTTCGCCGATCATCTGCCCTTGCTGCACGCCTTTGAAATTGAAACGGCCAACATAACCGCGCGACGAAGTTTCGTAGTTGCCTACTTTGATCAGGTCGAGTCCGCCGGAGATCTCTTGCCACACGGTATTTTTGTCGTTGAGTGCCTGCCGCGACTGATCCACATAGGCAAGTTTGACGCTGGGCCCCAAACGAATCTCGCCGCTGTCCGGCTTCTCGATGCCCGACAGCATGCGAAACAGCGTGGTCTTGCCGGCCCCATTGGGACCAATGATGCCCACGATGCCGCCGGGGGGCAAATTGAAGCTCAAGGAATCAATCAGCAATCGGTCGTCGTAGCCTTTCCTTAGGTTTTTACACTCGATGACCAGATCGCCCAGGCGGTCCCCCGGCGGGATATAGATTTCGTTGGTCTCGTTGCGCTTCTGGAATTCCTGAGAGGCCAGTTCTTCATAGCGCTGCAACCTGGCCTTGGATTTTGCCTGCCGTGCCTTGGGGTTGGTGCGCACCCACTCCAGCTCGCGTTTCAAAGTTTTTGCGAGCGCGTCTTGCTGCCGCTCTTCCTGGGCCAGGCGCTGTCCTTTCTGCTCCAGCCACGAGGAATAATTGCCCTGCCATGGAATCCCGTGCCCGCGGTCCAACTCCAATATCCACTCGGCGACATTGTCGAGAAAGTAGCGATCGTGCGTGACTGCGATCACGGTGCTTGGATATTCTTCCAGAAAATGTTCCAGCCACGCCACCGATTCGGCGTCCAGGTGATTGGTCGGCTCGTCGAGCAGCAGCATGTCAGGTTTGGACAGGAGCAAGCGGCACAGGGCGACGCGGCGCTTCTCGCCGCCTGAAAGCTTGCCGACGACCGCATCCCAGGGCGGCAGGCGCAGCGAGTCCGCGGCGATCTCGAGCTTGCGTTCCAGCTCCCAGCCGCCGACGGCGTCGATCTTGTCCTGCATCTTGGCCTGCTCCTCCATGAGCTTGTTCATTTCATCGTCCGACAGGGGTTCTGCGAATTTGTCGCTGATGGCATTGAAACGATCGATCAGGCTCTGTACATCACCGACGCCTTCGCCCACCACCTCGCGCACCGTCTTGGTTTCATCGAGCACCGGCTCTTGCGGCAAATAGCCGACCTTGATGCCCGCCTGGGCCCGCGCCTCGCCCTCGATGTCCTTGTCGACCCCGGACATGATTTTGAGCAGCGTTGATTTTCCGGAACCGTTCAATCCCAGCACGCCGATCTTGGCGCCGGGGAAAAAACTCAAGCTGATATCGCGCAAAATTATGCGCTTGGGCGGCACGACCTTGCCAACCCGGTTCATGGTGTAAATGAACTGAGCCATCTATTGCCTGTAATGAAGTAATCGCGGGAATTCGCGGGGAACCGCATGAATTATCCGCGAGTCCCGCGCGCTTGTCACGGTGCGGCTTTCTCGCTAGGGAACCCTAGCCGAATAAGCTACAATTACCGGCTATCTTTGGAGAATCGTTCATGTTTAGCGCCCAAATGGCGATTGCCGGATTCGATCCTGAGCTCGCCCAAGCAATTGCGAGCGAACGCGGCCGCCAAGAGGATCATATCGAACTGATTGCCTCGGAGAACTATGCCAGCCCGCGGGTTCTCGAAGCTCAAGGATCGGTGCTCACGAACAAGTATGCCGAAGGCTACCCCGGCAAGCGCTACTACGGCGGCTGTGAATTCGTCGATATCGCCGAAACGCTGGCCATCGATCGCGCGAAGCAGCTATTTGGCGCGGCGTACGCCAACGTTCAGCCGCATTCGGGCTCCCAGGCCAATGCGGCCGTTTACTTCGCTCTGCTGAGTCCCGGAGACACGATTTTAGGGATGAGCCTCGATCATGGCGGTCATTTGACCCATGGCGCCAAGGTCAATTTCTCCGGCAAGCTCTTCAAAGCGGTTCAGTACGGGATTGTTCCGGAGACCGGCATCATCGATTACGAGCAAGTGGACCGTCTCGCGCAAGAGCATCGTCCCAAGATGATCGTGGCGGGATTCTCGGCGTATTCGCGTGTCATCGATTGGGCGCGCTTTCGCGCCATCGCCGATTCGATCGGCGCTTACTTGTTCGTCGACATGGCGCATGTCGCGGGGCTGATTGCCGCCGGCGTCTACCCAAATCCTGTGCCGTTCGCCGACGTGGTGACCACGACCACGCATAAGACCTTGCGCGGTCCTCGCGGCGGTTTGATTCTGGCGCGGCCGCATGCCGACTTGCACAAGAAATTTAATTCCATGGTGTTCCCAGGAATTCAAGGCGGCCCGCTGATGCATGTGATCGCAGCCAAGGCCGTTGCATTTCTCGAGGCCCTGCAGCCGGAATTCAAAGCCTATTCTGCGCAGGTCATTGCCAACGCGCGCGCGATGACCCAGGTGCTGCAGCAGCGCGGCTACAAAATCGTTTCCGGGGGCACCGACAATCATTTGTTTCTGCTCGATCTGATCGACAAGAACATCACCGGCAAGGATGCCGACGCTGCATTGGGCCGTGCGCACATGACGGTCAATAAGAACGCGGTGCCCAACGATCCGCGTCCGCCCTCGATCAGCAGCGGACTGCGCATCGGCACGCCTGCCGTGACGACGCGCGGATTCAAAGAACCCGAGGTACAGCAGCTATCCAACTGGATCGCCGACGTGCTGGATCACATGGGTGATGAATCTGCGCTGCAGCGTACCCGCGCCGAGGTGGTGGCGATATGCCGGCGATTCCCGGTCTACGGTTGACGATCGATGAGTAGCCGAGGAGCCTATGCATTGCCCCTTTTGCGGCCACACCGAGACTAAGGTGATCGACTCTCGCCTCGCCGGCGAGGGACGGCAAATTCGCAGGCGCCGCGAATGTCTGGCATGCACCGAACGATTCACCACCTTTGAAGCGGCAGAATTGCTGTTACCGATCGTCGTCAAGGGCGACCGTACCCGCGAACCTTTCGATGAGAAAAAACTGCTCACCGGCATGCAAAAGGCGCTTGAAAAGCGTCCCGTTTCGCGCGAAGCGATTGAAGCGGCCGCGGCAAGAATTTGTCACAAGTTGCGCAGCCTGGGCGAACGTGAAATCGCCTCGCGCAGTATTGGGGAAATGGTGATGGAGGAACTGCGCCATCTGGACGAAGTGGGGTATGTACGGTTCGCGTCCGTATACCGCAGCTTCCAGGATTTGGACGCCTTCCGCACGGAAATCGATCAGCTGCGCAAGCATCGCCGGCGTCGGGAACCGAGCAAGGATCAATTGCCGCTGCTTCCCGGCGATGCGAGCGATGCGAGCGATGCCGGCGATGATGAGGATCATGAGTAAGCAATCCGCTGCGCAAGACCGGGCGCATATGGCGCGCGCGCTGGAACTGGCCGCACTCGGTCTGTACACCACCGATCCGAATCCACGGGTGGGATGCGTGGTGGCGAATGCCGGCGGCATGCTGGGCGAAGGTTGGCATGCACGCGCCGGTGAGCCCCACGCGGAGGTGCTGGCGCTGCGTGCCGCGGGCCCGCAAGCACGGGGCGCGAGCCTTTACGTGACTCTGGAGCCGTGCAGTCATACCGGACGCACGCCGCCGTGCGCGGACGCCGTGATTGCCGCCGGCGTCGCGCGCGTGGTGTGCAGCACGCGTGATCCCAATCCCAAAGTTGCCGGCGCCGGCATCGAGCGCTTGCTGCGCGCCGGCATTGCCGTGGAGGTGGGTCTGTTCGCCGATGAGGCGCGCAGGCTCAACGCCGGTTTTTTTTCGCGCTTCGAACGCGGCCGCCCGTACGTCCGGCTGAAGTTGGCCATGAGTCTGGATGGGCGCACGGCTCCCGCAGGCGGCGGCCAGATGTGGATCAGCGGGGAAGCGTCGCGTGCAGACGTGCAAACATGGCGCGCCCGCAGTTCCGCCGTGCTCACCGGAGCCGGCACCGTGCGTACCGACGACCCACAGCTCAACGTGCGCTTGAGCTACGCTCCCTGGGTTCGCCAGCCGCTTCGTGTGGTGCTCGATACCATGCTGACATCCCCGCGCAGTGCCAGGATATTCAACAATGACGAGGCGCTGGTGTTTGCTGCGGCGGACGCGCCGCTGGGGCCGTTCAAGGATCTTAAGGTGGAACGGCTTCCACGCGCCGGCGGTGGTTTGGATCTTGACGCGGTCATGCAGAACTTGACCGCGCGTGAAGTCAACGAGTTG
>DATHFW010000007.1:0-5168 GCA_035317945.1 Steroidobacteraceae bacterium
CGCAGATCACCACGATGGGCACGGAATCGGCCATGCTGTCGCGCACCGGCGTGACGGTATTGGTGGCGCCGGGGCCGGAGGTGACCAAGGCCACGCCCACTCGGCCGCTGGCGCGCGCGTAACCCGCCGCCATGAACCCAGCGCCCTGCTCGTTGGCGGGCACGACGAGCGGCATCGCAGAATCGTGTTCCTGGTTGTAGCGAAACACCGCGTCGTAGATCGGCAAGACCGCGCCGCCGCTGTAGCCGAAAATGGTGTCGACGCCCTCGTCCGCCAGGACCTGGACCAACATGTCCGCGCCGGTCATGCTGGCGCCCGCCAGCGGGTGGGCGCTTTGGCCCGATAATTCGGAACGCTCTTTCACGGGGAAAGACTAGCAGTTTTGGGGCTCACAGGCTCCTGGCGCGCAAGTGCCGTGGTCCCGTATCCTGCTGCCATGCGCCACGTGATCGCGATACTGCTGCAGAATGAGGCCGGCGCGCTGACCCGCGTCACCGGTTTGATTTCCGCCCGCGGCTACAACATCGAGTCGCTGTCGGTCGCCCCTACGAACGACCCCACGGTTTCGCGAGTCACGCTGGTCACCATCGGCTCCGACGCCGTCATCGCGCAGATCAACGCCCAACTCCTGAAACTGGTCGACGTCGTCGGCGTCGAAGACATGACCAGCGGCGATCACCTGGCGCGCGAGTTGCTGCTGATCAAATTGCAAATTTCGGCGGAACACTTAGAATCCGCCGCCGCGCTGGTGCGCCGCGCCGGCGGCAAGGTGCTGGCGAGCAATCCGTCGAGCTACGTCGTCGAACTCGCCAGCACGGAATTCGAGATCGGGGAATTCATTGCCAATATGAGTGCATTCGGCGATATCATCGAGGTCGTGCGCAGCGGCGTTCTCGGCATTGCGCGCAGTAATCCACGTTTGCATGTGATCAAGTGAATATGCAGTACACGCTCTACGATTATCTGTCGTCCGGCAATGGCTACAAGGTTCGGCTGACAGCCAAGTACCTGAACATCCCGTATCGATTGGTGCCGGTGGACATCACCCGGGGCGCAACTCGAACGCCGGAATTTCTGGCAAAAAACGCCAACGGCAGAATTCCTCTGTTGGAAGTTCCGGGGCGCGGATTCCTGGCGGAGAGTCACGCCATCATCAGCTTTCTGGCCGAGGGTTCGGAGTTGCTGCCGGGCGATCCGTGGCAGCGCGCGAATGTCTGGCAATGGCTGTGTTTCGAGCAGTACAACCTGGAACCGAATGTCGCCACCGTGCGATTCTGGGTTAAAACTTTGGGCAAGACTGCGGCCGAGCTCGGCGAGCGCTTGCCGGAAAAAATCGCCAAGGGTTATGAAGCGCTTGCGGTGCTGGAGCGGGGACTTGAAGATCGGGAGTTCCTGGTGGCGGATCGCTTCACCCTGGCGGATATCGCGCTCTACGCCTATACCCACGTGGCGCCCGAAGGCGGCATGTCGCTGGAGGCGTACCCTAAGATCCGCGCGTGGATGACGCGCGTCGCCGCACAACCGCGGCACGCACCCATTACCGCTGCTTGAATATGTCTTAAGGATATTTGAACCTCATGCCTGAAATTGAAGTAACGCCGGAACACGCTGCCGATCCCGATACCCGGCGCGTGGGTATTTTGGTGGGAGTCGTCGGCATCTTCTTGTCGGTGGTGACGATTGCCTCGCACCGCGCGCACACGGAAGCCGTCATCCACCGTACCGAAGCGAACGATCAATGGAGCTACTATCAGGCGAAGAAAATCCGCGAAAACACCGAAGAGGTGGCGCTGTCGCTCATGCAATCCTTAGGCGACGCGACCAAGACCGATGCCGTCGTGCACAAGCTCGAGGCCGCGCGCGCCAAGTACGCCTCAGACGCGGAAAAGATTCAGGAAGACGCGCGCGCCAAGGATAAGGAGACCGAGCTCGAAGAGCGCCGCGCACTGCGTTTCGACATCGGCGAAGGATTGCTGGAACTGGGCTTGGTGCTGTGTTCCCTGTATTTTTTGGCGCGCAAGGTGTTCTTCCCGGTGTTCGGCGTGCTCTCGAGCATTGCCGGCACGGCCATGGGCGTAGTGGGTTTCATGCTTTGACCAGATCACGCGAAATGCTCAGACAGGCTCCCCGGCTGATCCTGCTGATGTTGACCGCGGGGGCGGCGTGGCCTGTCGGTGCTCTCGCGGCCGCGCCCGCCTTGCCGCGCGTGGAGGCGCGATCGGCCGATTTACTGGCGGTAGCCGTGGTGCACGACGATAAGATGAGCATTCACGTCAGCCGGCTGATCGACAATGCGCCGGTGCGGGACGCGGCCATCACCGTCGTGTTGCGCGGAACGCCACATCCCGCCACCGCCGAAACCGACGGAAGCTACTCGCTGCAGACCAAGGACCTGACGCTGCCCGGAGCGGCCGCGGTTGAATTTCAAGTCACCCAAGGGGCCGCGCCTGAGAGTCTCAAAGGCACGCTGGACGTCGGAGGTGCCGCGGGCCAAACCGACGACAGGAACAATGCCCGCCAGCTTTGGTGGTGGGTGCTGAACTTCGCCGTGTGCTTCGGCGTTCTGTGGCTGATCTCGCGCCGGCGCAAGGCGGCCAAACTTGAAGCAGACTCCTAGAAGCTCTGCATCGTTTGCACCAGAAATTGGAATTTTTGTATCCCCGCGACATCGCTCAAGGGGAATGCAAAATCGACGTGCAATACGTTTCCCAATCCTGAGCGCGTGTTGCCCAAACGCAATCCAAAACCCACGTCTTTCATCAATCCCGGATCGCTGTTGCCGATGACGCCGGTACCCCAGGTGCGCCCGACATCGGCAAAGACGGCGCCGCCCACACGAGCCAGACGAAACGGATACCAATCGGTGAAGACTCGCTGTTCCAGCGTGAACAGCGCCCGGGAGGTGCCCGACTCGAAGCGCAACGGGTAGCCGCGAAGACCATTGTCCCCGCCGAGCAGGAGCTGCATTTCGGGATCCAGCTTATAGGTCGTGGTTCCCGACAGCGCCGCATAGAGCAGCCAATCTTCACGCCATCGCCAGTAATATTTGGCCGCGGCGTCCGCAATCAAATTGCGCGGATGGCCCTGCTCGATACGCGAGGAGAAATCGCTGGTCAAGAACAGTTGTTGCTCACTGGGCAATTCGAAGCCGTGCAATGCCTTCACCGTCAGCAAGACGGCGTCGCGGTCGGCACCGAAGACGCTGTTTGAGTATCCAATCTCGCCGCTGACCTCGGTTCCGAAATATAAATCTTCGGTGCGGCCGATCTGGTTCTGATCGCCGATTTTCTTATAGGCATCCTGAAGAATGTCGAATCCGGTGAAGAGGTATGACAGCGTTCTGTCAGGCGGCAGAATCTTCGCCGGCACCAAGGTAATCGGCGCCGGCGAGAAGAGATTGCGGTCGTAACGCATGCCGAATGTCCAGCGCTTGGTCCAGCCGTCGACCAAGCCGCTGGAAATGCCGCCGCTCAGCTCGTAGGAACGTTCGCTGTCGCTGAGCTGATCGACGACATTGCCGAGGTTGTAGCGCGAAATGGTGCGATCGAAGCTGATGGCGGTTATTTTCGTGCTCCAAGGCGCATCCAACGAGTAGAAGGGGTGCGCGACCATTAATGCACGCTCTGAACCGTCGCTGGAATCCGAGTAGGCAGCCTGCGACGTCCAGCGGGACCCGAGCACATTGGGATCGGTCCACGCCACGGAATTGCTGGTGCGATCCACTGTGCTGCCGCGCGATACCTGCAAGGTTTTGCCCCACCCTAAGAAATTGGTGTCTTGCAGGTTGAATTTGCTGTCGTTGGTGCCGCCTGAGCGGGAGTAGGAGATGCCGGGACTCAAGGTCCAAACATCGTTGGTAATGACCTTGATATCGACTTTGCCGTCGGCGTAATGCACCGGCACGATGCGGGCGTCGTACACATAGGACAGGAGGCGCAGCACCCGTTCGGTTTCGGCGAGCTTGCGTGCGAGATATCTATCGCCGCTGGCGAACAGTAACTGCGCTTGAATGGTCGCGTGCTTGGTGCGGATGTGCAGATCATTGGCCAGCCGGTACAAGCCGTTGCTTTCGCGCGAATCGGTCTCGTCGAAGATGTTGCGGGTGGCGATTTCCACGTTGCCGATGACCGCTCCCGCCGCTTCCAATGCTGCGTCGCTGGGAACGTCGGCCGGCCGGGGCTCCTCGATGCGAGTGTGTTCCTTGTCAGTGAGCTTGGCCGCAAATGCGGGGAACGTGATCGCCACGGCCAGGACGGCGAATGCGATCAGGCATCCGCCGTCGGTTAGTCTCATCCGGCCACAGTATTAGAGGGCGGCGTTGTCGCTCTCGCCGGTGCGAATGCGCAGAACCCGCAGGATGTCGGTAACGAAAATCTTGCCATCCCCTACCTTCCCTGTTTTCGAAGCACCGACAATGGCCTCCATGACCTGATCGACCAGCTCATTCTTGACGGCGACCTCGATGCGGGTCTTGGGAACGAAATCAACCACGTACTCCGCGCCGCGGTACAGCTCAGTGTGCCCGCGTTGCCGGCCGAATCCCTTGACCTCCGTCACAGTCATGCCGGAGACCCCGATTTCGGACAGGGCAGCGCGCACGTCATCCAGCTTGAAGGGTTTGATGATCGCGGTAATCAATTTCATTCTAGACTCCGGTCAGAGGCCGTCTGGGTAATACTATTACGATTCTGCCGAGGGCACACAATGATCTCCACAATCGTGGTCGTAGGCGGCGGGCAGGCCGGCGCCCAGGCGGTCGACACTCTACGGCGAGAGGGCTTCGCAGGCCGATTGTTGTTGATCTGCGACGAGCCGGCGCTCCCGTATCAGCGGCCGCCGTTGTCCAAAAAGTATCTGTCGGGCGAACTGACGGCCGAACGGCTGCCGTTTCGGCACCGGGCTTTCTACGACGAGCATCGAATCGAACTGAAACTAGGGTCTAGGGCCGTGGCGCTGGATCGGCGCGCCCGTCGACTGGATCTCGATAACGGGGAAGCGCTGACATACGACCGGCTATTGCTATGCCTCGGCGCCACGGCGCGCCGCGTCGACTGCCCGGGAGCGGAGCTTGCCGGCCTGCATTATTTACGCACCGTCGCGGACGTGGCGCTGATTCGAGCGGCCATCAAACCGGGTTCGCGTGTGGTCATCATCGGAGGCGGCTACAT
>DATHFW010000008.1:0-5946 GCA_035317945.1 Steroidobacteraceae bacterium
TAAGCCTTCTTTGAAAGCACTCTCGGGAAGGGGCGCCAGGGCCGCAAGCGCCTGATCCGCCTCGTGTTGAGCGAGGCGCGCAGTGTACGCAAGCCCCCCGAGGCTTGCAACGGCACGGGTGATTTCCGCCAAATGATCCAATCCGCCGTTTTCGATGGCGTGGCGGATCATGGTCCGTTGCTCTTCGCTGCCGTGCTGCATGGCGTAAATCAGCGGGAGAGTGGGTTTTCCCTCCGCCAGGTCATCGCCCAGGTGTTTGCCCAGACTGGCTTCGTCGGCCTCATAGTCGAGCGCGTCATCGACCAGCTGGAAGGCCGTGCCGATGTGCCGACCGTACAGTGCCAGCGATTCTTCCATGGCCGGCGGCGCATCGCTCAGCACGGCGGCAATTTGCGCGCCGGCCTCGAACAGCCGTGCGGTCTTGCGGCGGATCACGTCGATGTAGCGCGCTTCGGTGGTGTTCGGGTCGCGCGCATTCATGAGCTGCAGCACCTCGCCTTCGGCGATGGCGTTGGTGGCATCCGCGAGAATTTGCATAATGCGCATGCGATCCAGGGTCACCATCATCTGGAATGCGCGGGAGTACAAAAAATCGCCGACCAGCACGCTTGTTGCATTGCCAAATACCTCATTCGCGGTATCGCGGCCGCGGCGTAAGGAAGATTCGTCGACGACATCGTCGTGCAGCAAAGTAGCGGTATGAATAAATTCAATGATGGCTGCGGCATCGACATGATGTTCGCCCGAATGGCCGCAGGCGCGGGCCGCCAGAAGCACCAAAAGGGGGCGCAGGCGCTTGCCGCCGGCATAAATGATATAGGTGGCGACCTGGTCGACCAGAGCTACTTTGCTGTGCAAGCGCTGTTTGACGACCCTGTCGACAGCCTCAAAATCAGCGGTTACCAACCCACGAATCTGTTCTAGTGTCATGCAGCGCTCAAAGGAATGCGCCATGGTACCTAAGATCGGTCTGACTGGCGCGACCCCCTGGGTTGCCCGCCGTAGGTTGGTGCCGCCGCCGCCTGGCACTGAACCTGAGCCGGTTTGACCTACCGAGGCTCACCCGATACAATCCACGGCTCTTTTGCGGCCCCATTGGCCGTCCTCGGAGTTGTAACAATGTATGCCGTGATTGCCACGGGCGGTAAACAATACCGCGTCCAAGAAGGTGCCGTGGTGCGTATCGAGAAGCTCGACGCAGACCAAGGAGCCAGCGTCGAATTCAATCAGGTCCTGCTGGTGGGTGCCGGATCTTCGGTGACCATTGGTGCGCCCTACGTGGGTACCGCCAAGGTGGTTGCCACGGTCGAAAGCCACGGCAAGGGCGACAAGGTGCGGATCGTCAAATTCCGCCGCCGTAAGCATTACAAGCGAGAGAAGACTCATCGGCAGCCGTATACCGATGTGAAGATCACTTCTATAGTCGCTTAAGATCTGGAGATAATTAAATGGCACACAAAAAAGCAGGCGGCAGCACTCGCAACGGCCGCGACTCGCATTCCAAGCGATTGGGCGTCAAGAAATTCGGCGGTGAGGATGTGCTCGCGGGCAACATTTTGATCCGTCAGCGTGGGACCGTGTATCGCCCCGGCGTGAATGTCGGCATTGGCACAGATCACACCCTGTTTGCCAAGGCCCACGGCGTCGTCGAATTTCGCGTCAAGGGCGCCGAGCAATACACCTACGTCAACGTCGTTCCGAAGTAACGATCTTCAGGCGGGCTTTTAGGCGCGCCACTAGAATCGGAAAGGGGGCAGGGTAACCGAGCCCCCTTACTTTTTTGCGAATCCCAATATGAAATTCGTCGATGAAGCCAAGCTCAAAGTGCAGGCCGGCAACGGCGGCCGCGGCTGCGTGAGTTTTCGCCGCGAAAAATTCGTACCCTTTGGCGGACCGGATGGCGGCGACGGCGGCTTGGGCGGCAGCGTTTATCTCAAAGCGGTCGAGGGAATGAACACGCTGGCGGACTTTCGTATTTCGCGAACCTACAAGGGTCAGAACGGCGAGAGCGGCAGCGGCAACGATTGCACCGGCCATGGCGGTGATGACACGTATGTCTCCATCCCCATCGGCACCGTCATTACCGATAAGGATACCGGCGAGACGCTCGGGGATCTGACGATCGAAGGCCAGACTCTCCTGGTCGCCAAGGGCGGCAAGGGCGGCTGGGGCAACACCCGCTTTAAATCCAGTACCAATCGTACCCCGCGCAAGTCGGGCCTTGGCCTGCCGGGGGAGAAGCGCGAGCTGCAGCTCGAGCTGAAACTGATCGCTGACGTCGGATTGCTAGGGTTGCCGAATGCCGGCAAGTCAACGTTGATTCGCGCCGTCTCTGCTGCGCGGCCCAAAGTAGCCGATTACCCGTTCACCACATTGCATCCGAACTTGGGCGTGGTTTCTGTCGGCCTGGGCCGCAGTTTCGTGATGGCGGACATCCCGGGACTGATTGAGGGAGCTGCGGACGGCGCAGGCCTGGGTATTCGCTTCTTGAAGCATCTGCAGCGCACGCGCGTTCTGTTGCACCTCATCGATATCGCACCGCCGGACCCCGATGCAGATCCCGTTAAAGATGCACGCACCATCGTGGCGGAGCTCAAGAAGTTTGCAGCGGATCTGGCGGCGAAGGAGCGCTGGCTGCTCATCAACAAGATTGATCTATTGGAACCGAAAGAAGCTCAGCGGCGAGCCAAGGAAATTGTCCGCCGTTTGCGCTGGAAAGGCCGCGTCTTTCTCATATCAGGGGTGACCGGCGAGGGCACGGAGGAACTGAAGCAAGCCGTGATGCGCTATCTCGAAGAACACCCGCGCACGGCCGTAAAAGCTGCGGCAACCGCCGAAGAGGCGCAATAAAAAAGCCGGCATTGCCGGCTTTCTTCTGCAACGATCGACCTGAATTATTTCGCGAGCGCGCGGACCTGCTTGGTCAGGCGGCTCTTATGACGGGCAGCCTTGTTGCGGTGAATGATGCCCTTGTTGACCATGCTATCGATCACCGGCGTTGCCTCATCGAGGGCCGTGGCGGCTTCCGCATGCTTGCCGGCCTTCAGCGCCAAGGTGGCCTTGCGGATGGCACTGCGCAGCTGCGAGGTGAGCGCGTCGTTTCGGGCGCGATGCACCGTCGACTGTCGCGCAGCTTTTTCAGCAGATTTCGTGTTCGCCAAGCGAGAGACTCCTTGAAAAGAGCCGCGTAGCTTGCCGATTGGGCCCGCGCTTGTCAATTGGCGGGCGGGAGCCCCCTCAATGCCTTGCTATAGTGTAACCACTGAACCGCAGGAAACCTGAGTATAATCACAGCCTTTCGCCATGGAACTAGTTCGCGGCCTTCACAATATCTCGCGCACGCCTGAAGGCTGCGTACTCACTGTGGGCAATTACGATGGTGTGCATTTAGGGCACCAAAAAATGATCGGCGTGCTCAAAAGACGCGCCGCGGAATTGCGCTCAACGGCGACGGTCTTGGTCTTTGAGCCGAGTTCCAAGGAATTCATCGACCCGGAGGGCGCGCCGCCACGCCTCACGCGCTGGCGAGAGAAGTTCCTTGCTCTGGCCGCACAGGGTGTCGATCGCCTGGTGACCTTGCGGTTCGATGAGTACGTGCGCGAGATGACGCCCGAGTGCTTTGTCGATGAATTAATCGTCGCAGGCTTGGGTACGCGGCACATCGTGGTCGGAAACGACTTTCGTTATGGCTGCAACGCCGGCGGCACCATCGACAGCTTGCGGGCCGCGGGCGAGACGCACGGCTTCGGCGTGGAGCAGATCGCGCCCTTTGTTTTCGATGGCGTGCGCGTCAGCAGCACCGCGGTGCGTGAGCGATTGAGCCAAAGCGACTTCGCCGGCGCCAAGCGCCTGTTGGGCCGCCCTTATCGAATGCTCGGCCGCGTAATCCACGGGCGGGAGTTGGGCCGCAGGTTGGGCTTTCCGACGGCAAACTTGCGGCTCATGCGCCGCAAGCCGCCGGTGCGAGGCGTGATGGCGGTACGCGTTTTTGGCATAGAGCCCGAGGCGTTGATTGCGGTAGCGAGTCTGGGGACACGACCCACCGTAAATGGAACGGATATGTTGCTCGAGGTTCATGTGTTTGATTTTGCCGGTGACCTGTACGGACGGGAGATCGAGGTTGAATTCGTCGCCAAGTTGCGCGATGAGGTTAAGTTCGACTCGTTGGATGCGCTGACGGTACAGATGAAGGCCGATGCCGCACAGGCGCGCGAGGTATTGTCGAAGGTGAATTGTGACTGATTACAAAAGTACGATTAATTTGCCGATCACGGGTTTCCCGATGAAGGCTGATCTTGCGAAGCGCGAGCCGGAAATGCTGGCAGCGTGGGAGCGCGACGACGTCTACGGCAAGATCCGCAAGGTTGCGAAGGGCCGGCCGACGTTCATCCTCACCGACGGCCCGCCGTATGCCAATGGCGCGCTGCACTTGGGCCACTCGCTCAATAAAATTCTCAAAGACATCATCGTGAAGTCGCGCACATTGGATGGTTACGACGCACCCTACGTACCCGGCTGGGACTGTCATGGCCTTCCCATCGAGATGCAGGTTGAGAAAACGCATGGCCGGGTCGGTGCCAAGATCAGCGCCAAGGCGTTTCGCGCTGCGTGCCGTGAATACGCGATCAAGCAAATCGATCTGCAGCGCGGGGAATTCAAGCGCTTAGGGGTCTTGGGCGATTGGGACCATCCGTATCTGACCATGGCGCCGCGATTCGAGGCCGAACAGTTGCGCGCCTTCTCGCTCATCATCAAAAACGGACACTTGTACAAGGGCTTCAAGCCCGTGCACTGGTGCCTGAACTGCCGCTCCGCGCTGGCCGAGGCGGAGGTGGAGTACGAAGATAAGACATCGCCCAGTGTGTACGTCCGCTTTGAAGTCGTGGATCGCGCGGATTTGGCGCAGCGCATGGGCGTTTCCGACGAACGACAGCGCGCATTGTTCGATGAACCGGTGTCGCTCGCCATTTGGACCACGACGCCGTGGACGCTGCCGGCCAATCGGGCGGTCGCGCTGCACCCGCAATTCGACTATGCGCTGGTTGAATTCGATTCGGGCGCCGGACCTGAGCGGCTGCTGTTGGCATCCGAGCTGGTCAATGCGCTGATGCAAACCTTGGGTGTCGCCGAATGGTCGGTACTCGGCGAGGTCAAGGGCGCCGCGCTGGAGTTGCTGACACTGCAGCATCCTTTTTACGATCGCCAGGTGCCGGTGGTCTTGGGCGAGTACGTCACGCTTGATACAGGCACCGGCGCCGTGCACACCTCGCCGGGCCACGGTCTCGATGACTACATCGTCGGCCGGCGCTACAACCTGGAGATCGATAATCCTGTGGGCGGCGACGGCCGATTTCTCCCGTCGACGCCGTTGTTTGCGGGTGAGCAAGTGTTCGATGCCAATGCGCATGTGATCAAGGTGCTGCTCGAGAACGGCCGTCTTTTAAAAGACGAGCCCTATCATCACTCCTACCCGCACTGTTGGCGCCATAAGACGCCGGTGATCTTTCGCGCCACGCCGCAGTGGTTTATCAGCATGGAGCAGGCGGGCTTGCGCAAAGGGGCGTTGGAGGCGATTTCGCACGTCGATTGGATGCCGGCCTGGGGCGAGCAGCGCATCACCAGCATGATCGCCGCGCGTCCGGATTGGTGCGTATCGAGGCAGCGAACCTGGGGAGTGCCCATCCCGTTATTCGTCGATAAGGTGTCGGGTGAATTGCATCCGCGCACCCATGAGCTGATTGCCGAAGTCGCCAAGTTAGTCGAGCGCGACGGCATCGATGCCTGGTTCGAGCTGGAGGCGTCCAGCTTGCTGGGCGCTGAGGCCGGTCAATACGACAAGGCCACTGACGTCATGGACGTCTGGTTTGATTCGGGCGTCGTGCATCACTCTGTATCGGTGATTCGCCCGGAGATCACCGCACCGGCCGACCTGTATCTCGAAGGCTC
>DATHFW010000009.1:0-3180 GCA_035317945.1 Steroidobacteraceae bacterium
ACCCGCACGGACCGTCTCTACGGTAAGATAACGGATGCTCCAGCGGCCTTGTCGCAGGAGGTGCCGGGTTGCCTGCCTTGCCCAATATAAATTCGCTTCAAGTGTGGAAGCGATGGGAAACGAGGATTACCGATAAGCGGCCAGCAATGATGACTAGCGGACCGACCGCAATGGAGGCTTGCTTGGTTCGCCGCGATGCCCGGCGCACCGCCCTGGAGATGTTTCCCTCCCCTCATCTGTCGCGTTTAGCGAACACCCTGTTTGGGCCGTGCGTCAACGGCAGCCTAGCTCGCTCGGGACACCGATGTGGCCCGTCTTCTTTGCTACTATCCGAATGGTACCTGCACAGTGGGAGGCACAGACCGTGAGCGACAATGATGACGATCATGAGGACAGCGACGTCTTCGGTGTCGTTGAGCTCGTGGCAAAAGTCTTCGAGCACGCGCTGCGGATGGCTGGGCGGCACGGCATTGCAGTCGATGATGGAAAGATCGAGGCGACGGTGAAGGCCATCCTCGAAAAGGAGGACTGCTGGACCTACGACAGCGACCTCTCACAGGCAATCATTGTCAATGTCGGCTGAACTTTCCCCATTTATGTCGAAGTAAAAATCCCCAGGTATCGGTCGTTTTCATCGGTGTTGGTTATTGTGGCTGAGGCTCCTTTCTTGGACGGCCGCGTCGGCGAGGCTGTTCGTGCGAGCCCGCATACCTGGCCTTGAGGTTTTCGGGGACGAGGGCTGCGTGCTCGCGGAGTCGATAGCTGGAGCCCTCGATCTGGACGACCTGGGCGTGATGCAGCAGACGATCGAGCAAGGCGGTGGCGACGACCTGGTCGCCGAAGATGTCGCCCCATTCGCCGAAGCCGCGGTTGGAGGTAAGGATCATGGCGCCGCGCTCGTAGCGGGCATTGACGAGCTGGAAGAACAGGTTGGCGCCGCCGGCGGTGACCGGCAGGTATCCGATCTCGTCGACGATGAGCAGGGCGTTGCGGGCGATGAAGCGAATGCGCTCCTTGAGCTGTCCTTCGCGCTCGGCCTTGGCCAGCGAGGCGACGATGTCGGCCAGGGTTCCGAAGTAGACGCTCTTGCCGGCCTTGACCGCCTCAATGCCGAGCGCGGTGGCGAGGTGGGTCTTGCCGGTTCCCGGCGGGCCGAGCAGGTGCACGATCTCCTTGCGGGCGATGAAGGCGAGCTCGGCAAGCGCCAGGATGCGGTTGCGATCGAGCGACGGCTGGAAGGAGAAGTCGAAGCCGTCGAGGGTCTTGAGCGAGCCCAGCCGGGCGGTCATCAGGGCGATCTTGATGCGCCGCGTCTCGCGCATGGTCAGTTCCTCGCCGAGCAGCTGCTCGAGCGCTTCCAGGGCTGACAGCTCGCCCTGCTCGACGCCGCGCAGCGTGGCATCGAGCGCTTCCAGCGCCCGCGGCATGTTGAGCTGCACCATGTGGCGGCGGACCCGGTCGACGACGCCCAGGGAAGCGGTACCGGCCATCAGCGGCCTCCCTGGGCAGCCAGACGCCGGCCGATGGCATCGTACAGGGCGAGCGGGCGACGGCCGACCTGCTCGCCGGCCCGCGCCAACAGCGAGCTCTCGCCGGCGCGGGGCGTACGGCTGTTGGCCGGTGGCGGCAGGCGACGGTGGCCCGCCGCGACGATCCTTCGATGGCGCCCTTCCAGGACGGCATGGACGGCGATCAGCCGGCCGGCCTCGAAGATGCGGATCTCGTCGGCGCAGCTGTGCACCTCCAGCACGCGTCGCCGGGTGGCATCGGGCACGCTGTAGAGGTTGCCGCCGACCGAGACCATGCCCTCGTGCGAGACGCGGCGTTCGAGTTTCAGCACTGCCCGGTACGGCCCAGCCGGCAGCGGCTTGAGCACCGGCCGCTCCTCAGCGAAGGCCTCGCTCACCACCCGTCGCGTGGTGGCATGGACCCGGGCGTTGGCGACCTCGGCCAGCCAGCGGTCGAGCTGGGCGTTGAGATCGTCGAGGTTGCGGAACCGGCCGGCCAGGAAGAAGTCCTGGCGGATGAAGCCGAACGGCCGTTCGACCTTGCCCTTGGTCTTGGCCCGATAGGGCTTGCAGGCGCGCGGCACGAAGCCGTAATGGGCCGCCAGATCCAGCAGCTTGGCATTGTAGGCGATGCCGCCGTTGTCGATTGGTCCCGTCACCGCCGTCTTCATGCGGTCGTACAGGATCTCCGCCGGTACGCCGCCCAGTGCCTCGAAGGCCGCCATGTGGCAGCGAATCACCGTCTGCAGGTCCTGGTGGGCCACGAAGCGTGCCCACAGCAAGCGGCTATGGCCCAGTACCATCGAGAACAGCCACACCACGTGCGACGCTGATGGCTCGTCCTCGAAGACGACGCGGAAGTGGGCGAAGTCGACCTGGGCCTGCTGGCCGGCCGGCGTCTCGAAGCGGACCTCGAAGGCAGCCGGCAAAGCCGGCCGGATCACCCGCACATGGTCGCGCACGGCGCTGTAGGCTCCCTGGTAGCCGCGCTCGCGCAGCTCCCGCAGCAGGCGGGTTGCCGTCAGGCCGGGATGAGCCCTCAGGCGTTCGCCGAGATAGGCCTCGAACGGCTCCAGCAGGCGGGGCCGGGGCGTTCGCGGCCCATAGACCGGGGCATTCAAGCCACGGCTGATGTACTTGCGCACCGTCTTGCGGTCGAAGCCCGTCTCCCGGGCGATCGCCGACACCGTCAATCCCTTGCGATGCAAATCCACGATCATCATCACGTCTCCGAGCTTGACCACCACCTCGTCCTCCGACCTCGGGAGCGATCTGTGGCAGTCCGTTGCACGCTCGAGACAGCGACGGCGCGCCCCCGCTGTCTCGAGTTTTCGGCCCGGTACCTGGGGATTTTACTTCGACAATTCTGGGGAGGATTAATCAGTCAGCGACACCAATGTCAGAAAGCATGCCATTGGTCATTGAGCCGCCCTCGGTGCTTGTGCAGCCAGCCGAGCCGAGCGCGCCTGCCGGCTGCGCGCCGCCCTTCGTGCCCACCCTGGCAAATCCACTGTGCAGAGGTAATAGATCCAACAATGATCGGCTGAGCAGCTAGTTGGCCGCGGCGCCAGTCCGACGATGCTCCGGCGAAGGTTTGACTAGATAGGTGTGTGGTCCCGGGATGAGGATGGTGCGGGTTTATCTTGAGGATTGAAGGGTCTTTGGTCCAGGC
>DATHFW010000010.1:0-2190 GCA_035317945.1 Steroidobacteraceae bacterium
CGAACTCGACGCCGGCGAACTGGCGCTGTTGATCGGCCTGGTCAAGGGTCCCTCGTACTACGATCCGCGCAGACATCCCGATCGCGCGCTCGCGCGGCGCAACCTGGTGCTCAAGGAATTTGCCGACGCGCACCTGATCGAGGCCAACGCCGCGCAGCGCGCGGCCGCGGCGCCGCTGGGTGTGCGTCCGGGAGGAGGCAGCTACGTGCCGGCCTACATCGATCTGGTGCGGCGGCATTTGAAGCGCGACTACGCCGAGGCTGATCTGGCGGCGGCCGGATTGTCGGTGTACACCAGCCTCGATCCGCGCGCCCAAGCTGCCGCGGAGCGCGCGCTGACGCGCGATCTGCAGCGCCTGGATGCGAAGGCGGCGGTTCGCGGCGGGCACTTGCAAGGTGCGGTGATCGTGGCCGAGCCCAATAGCGGCGATGTCGTCGCGGTGGTCGGCGGGCGCGAGACCGACACCGCCGGCACCTTCAACCGGGCCCTCGATGCGCGCCGGCCCATCGGTTCACTGGTGAAACCGGCGGTGTACTTGACGGCGCTCGAGAGCGGCCGCTACACCGCGGCCAGCCTGATCGAGGATGCGCCCATCGAAATGAAGCTGCCGGACGGCAGCATCTGGGCGCCGCAGAATTTCGAGCACAATGTGAACGGCTCCGTCACTTTGGCCAAGGCTCTGGCGGAGTCGCTGAATCTGGCCACCGTCAAACTCGGCATGGATTTGGGTTTGTCCAAGGTGGCGGACACGCTGCAAAGTTTGGGGCTCGAATCCGCAACGGCGCTCAATCCGTCGATGCTGCTCGGTACCGTGGAGATGACGCCGCTCGAGGTGGTGCAGGTGTATACCTCGCTGGCGAATGGCGGCTTTCGCGCCCGGCCGCGCGCGGTGCGCGCCGTACTGGACGAGCAGGGGCGGCCGCTCAGGCAGTTCAAGGTCCAAGTCGAACCGGCGGCACCGCCGGCTGCGGTATACCAGTTGCTTCGCATGCTGATGTTGGTACCCACCCACGGCACGGCGCGCGATGCCGCGGCCCGTTTGCCGAGAGGGTTGGTGATCGCCGGCAAGACCGGCACCTCCTCCGACACCCGAGACAGCTGGTTCGCCGGGTTTACCGGGAGCTACCTGTCCGTGGTCTGGGTGGGCTACGACGACAACCGAGTCACGGGATTGACGGGCGCCGCCGGTGCGCTGCCGGTGTGGGCCGACACCATGGCCAGTCTCAAACCGGTCTCCTTCGAGCCCATCGCCCCGGATTCCGTGGAGGACCGATGGATCGGCTTCGATGATGGACTCGAGACCACGCCTGCCTGCAGCCCCTCCGCCGTGGTCATCGGTGTGCCCAAAAATACCGTGCTGTCCGGCAATCCTCGCTGCAATCCCTCGCAACCGCCCAGCGTCGGTGACAAGATCAAGTCATGGTTCGACCGTATCGTTCGCTGACCGGCCTCATGGCGCCGCTCGCCGCCTTGATGCTGGCGGGCTGTCCCGCTTCGTTGCGCACTTCACCTAGCCCCGAAGTCTCCACGCGCCCGCCGTCCGCCTCACCCAACGCGCCGACCCCTGAGCTGCCTCCGGTAGTGCCGCGTCCGGCACCGGCGCCGCGCGAATTCAGGCTCTCGCCGGCCACCCAGTCGTTGGTGGCGCAGGCTCACACCCTCCAGGGACGCGGCGACCTCCTCGGCGCCTCATCGACGCTCGACCGGGCGCTGCGCATCGAGCCCAGTAATCCCTTGCTGTGGATCGAGTTGGGGAGAATTCGCTTGGTGGAGGGCGACGCGCATCAGGCGGAAGTTTGCGGCCGCAAGGCTCTTGCGCTCGCCAGCAGCGATCAACGTGCGCGCAGCGGCGCCGGTCATCTATTGACCGATGCGCTGCGCACGCAGGGCCGCAATCAGGAAGCGTGTGAGGTCGAGAGCCGGCGGTGATGCCGAGGCTTGTAGGAATGCACCTATCCTCATTGCGCAACGGCCGCAATGCCCTGCCTCGGAATGCCGCCGCTGATATGTTCGCGTGAACTTTCTTTGCGTCGAAAAGCCCAGTGGCAGAGACTTAATATATGAGGACTGCAAAGAAGTTCCTACTAGGGTCTCGATTGTTGCAGCGTTTTTCGGCTCATTAAACCAAGTTGACAGCGCCCAGTGACGTTTGTTCATTTGCCGAAAAACGCTGCAACAATCGAGACCTTA
>DATHFW010000011.1:0-13383 GCA_035317945.1 Steroidobacteraceae bacterium
CATAGCGAGTGGGAACCACCCGATCCCTTTTCGAACTCGGAAGTGAAAACGCTCTGCGCCGATGCTAGTGTCGACTTTGTCGATGTGAAAGTAGGTCACTGCCAGGCTCTTAATTTGATGAAAATGAAACCCTCACTGACGAAAGTTGGTGAGGGTTTTTTCGTCTACGATCGCTGTTTGAGCAAACTTTCGGCCGGGATTCCAAACTTCGTATGTAACCCCCGGATCATCCGCAGAGTAAGCGGGCGTCGGCGACTGAGCACTTCGTACACCCGGTTCTTGCGGCCGATCACCGGTTCGAGATCCTTGACTGTCAAACCTGATTGCTCCATTCGGAACTTGATAGCTTCCACGGCGTCCGGCAAATCCATCGGAAAGTGCGCGTGTTCGTAGGCCTCGACCAGCGTCGTCAACACGTCCAGTTGATCGCCTTCCGGCGTGTTGGCCTTCGCCGACATCAGGGATTCAATCTCCTTGAGCGCTGCCCGATAGTTCGCCTTGGTCCTGATCGGCTTGATATTCATGATTACCTTTCTCAAATCGATTGCGCGTCAATAACGTCATACTGCTTGTGCGTGCCGATGAACCGGATATACACGATCCTATACGGGTAGTTGATCCACACGACGATTCGATATTTGTTTCCACCGATGTTGAAGACTGCGCGGCCATTTTGAAGAATGCTGGCATTGCCGAACTGCGCCTTCACGTCGCTCGGCTTTGACCAGTCCGACCTCAGGACGTCCCGGTACCAGGCCAGCGTCGGTCCTTCGGCATCTTTGTATTCAGGGTGAGCGCTCCAGAATGCCTTCAGCGTCGATACTGCTATCACCCGCATAGCTGAACTATAGTCCCAGTTTGGGACTCCGCGCAAGCAATTGGGGACAGAGCCTTCATTACCACCATGTTAGCGGATGGTGCAATTCACGAAAATCGCTCTGTCGGCGCGTATTTGCACAAATGGGTTCCTGTAGTGCGAGAATCTCACCGAACGAAGCTTCCGGAGAAAACATGGACATGAATTCCGTGCTGGATCTCAAGCCCTTCCTGCCCGCGGAGGATTACGCCTTAGCGAAGCAGTTCTACCTGGACCTCGGATTCACGATGATCTGGGGCGATGAACAATTGGCCGCGTTTCAGGTGGGCGAATTCCGCTTCCTTCTGCAGAATTATTACGTCAAGGAGTGGGCCGGCAATTTCATGATGCACCTCTTGGTCAAGGATGCGGACGCATGGTGGCAACTCATACAAGACAAAAAAATCGCTGAAAAATATCCCGGCATCATCGCCAAGCCTCCCACGCTGCAGCCGTGGGGGCTGCGCGTGCTCTACTTGAGCGATCCCAGTGGAGTCCTGTGGCACATCGCGGATGACCGGAAGGCGTAAATGCGCGGCGCCTCGAGGCGGTTGCGGGTCAGGCCGTTTCGATTTCCAGCTCTTCTAGAGCCACCATCTGCGCGATGATGGCAACCTTGCGCGCCTCGAACTGGTGCCAATGCATCTTTGCCAACGCGATTGCCGCCGGAGTCGCACCGGGCTCCGCCGCGATCGCCAAGTAGCGCGCCTTGGCCGTCACCGAATTGCTCAGCGCGTAGGTAAATAGAGATTGCAGCTTCTTTAGGCGGTCTTCGAAATCCATTGCGAGCACCTCGAGAAAAGGGTAGCAGTGGTTCTGTGGCTGTATGGTTGTAACCTGACGCGCCGCTTGTGAAAACTCCCAACGGGCAATAATCGCTATAGGAGATATCCTATAGCGAGCACCAAAAACGCCTCTGACCCCGGGTGGCTGTGCCTGTTTGCCTGGCGGGTCATTCATGCTCGCGATTCCCCGAGTCCGATTTTGATCGGCGCCGACTCCGGTATGACGCCCAGAGCAATCAGGCCGACCACCACACCCCCGATCATGTACCACGCCGGCGTGAGCGGGCTACCGGTCAGGCGGGTCAGCCACGCAACGACAAATTGTGTGGACCCGCCGAAGATGGAAATCGAAAGCGCATAAATGATGGCGAGTGCGCCGGAACGCACCCGGTGCGGCAGCGACTCCGTGATCGCCACCAATGAGGTAGACGTGGAGAGCGTCGAGGCGCTCGCCAGCACCCCGCATGCGACATAGAGCGCAACACCGGTCCGTTCACGCTCCAGCAGTGCGAAGCACGGAAAAACTGCGATCGCCAGGCACAGCCACGGAATGATCATGACGGGTTTGCGGCCGAATCGATCGGAGAGCCAGCCGCCCAAGGGATCGCAAACGACACCGCAGAGACCGACGATGGCAGTGGCGCCGAAGGCAATCTTGGCGGGCATCCCGAGCGTCGAGCTGGCATATGTCGTCATATAGTCGAGCAAATAGCTGGTCGTGGTGGCCGCGGCCAATAGCGCCAATCCCGCGGCCGCAATGCGCCCATAACTGCGCAGAGTCGGCAACTCGCCGGCAGCATGCTGCGGCTGCAATGTTTCGCTCAAGGTCCGGCGCAGCACC
Source organism: Steroidobacteraceae bacterium (assembly GCA_035317945.1). Taxonomy (GTDB): domain Bacteria; phylum Pseudomonadota; class Gammaproteobacteria; order Steroidobacterales; family Steroidobacteraceae; genus Bog-1198. The sequence goes on from DATHFW010000011.1 coordinate 2,483, forward strand.
AAGCCCACCGGAATGATCGCCCCACCCGCCAGCAGCGCGATGCGCCATCCCCAGCTGTCGAGCTGCGCAGAATTCAATGCGCCGGCCAGACCGACGCCGACCAATCCTGCGACCAGCACCGCCGCATCCGCGCTCATCGACTGCAGTGAGATGTAGAAGCCACGGCGCAAGGGCGGGGCCGCCTCCATTAGAAAGGCAGTGCTGGGGCCCACTTCGCCGCCGAGGGCGAAACCCTGTAGAAGGCGGAATCCGACTGCGAGTATGGGCGCGAGAATGCCGATAGACGCGTAAGGAGGAATCAGCGGTAGGCCCACGACGCCGATGCCGATCAAGGTGAATGAGGCGAGCATGGCCGGCTTTCTGCCGATGCGATCGCCGAGGCGGCCCAGTACGATGGCGCCCAGAGGCCGCGTCAAGAACCCGGCGCCGAAGGTGGCGAGCGATGCCAGGAGGCTGGCTCCAGGGGTATCGGAAGGGAAAAACGTGCGGCCGATTTGCGCCGCGAAAAACGCATAGGTAACGAAGTCATAGAACTCGATGGCATTGCCGAGAGCGACGGCAAATACCTGTCGGGCCGGCAGACCAGTCGGTGCGGTATTGCTGATGCGGTTCTCGGCGCAGTCTAAGTGACGGGCCACTATACTCGTTGATTAATTCGTGTGAGGGAGTTCCATATGCGTTGCGCGATGTTAGCTCTTCTGGGTGTGAGCGGTTTCTTGTCGGCGGCCACTGTCGACAAGCCGGACGCACTGCTCGCCGCACCAAGCGTCTACAAGCTCGCGTTTGAGAACGAGCGCATCAGAGTCTTGAGTTTCGCCACCGAACCGGGGCAGAAATGGCCCTTGCATTCACATCCGGACAGCGTTGCGATTTCCTTGAGCGAGTACAGTGTCCGCAACATCATTCCCGGGCAAGCAGTCACCGAGCTTCACAGCAAACTCGGCGATCTTCGCTGGATTCCCGCGACCGCGCATATGGGTGAGAACATGGGAAGTACGGAAATGCGCGGCGTTATCGTCGAGCTGAAGGATCCTGTCATCGCGATGAGCGCCGAGCAGAAAGCAGCACTCGCCAGCTTTCAGGCCATGCTCGACGGGCTTGGCAAGCGCGACAAGGCCGCGATGATGGCGCAGCTGCTGCCCGGCGGCGGCGCGATTCTGATGCGCAACGGCAAGCCGGCGCAAATGACTTTCGAGGTGCTGACCGATCGTCTGTCGCAGCCGGGCAAGGAGACTCACGAGGAGCGCATTCACGACGCCGTGGTTCACGTCGACGGCGATGTCGGCATCGTGTGGGCGCCTTTCGAGTTTCTAGTGGACGGTAAAATCGACCATTGCGGCCGCGACATTGCGAACATGGTCCGAGTCGACGGCCGCTGGCTCATCGCCGCCATCGAGGACAACGGCCGAAAGGACTGCGGCGATCACTGAGAGGCCATTATCTCGCCACCGGCAGATCGATATAGCTCGCCGCGTCCGGTTTATGAAACACGCGCTGCGTGGCCTTCACATAGTCGGCAGGTTTGGCGAAGAAAATATTGGGCACGAAGGTTTGGGGGTTGCGGTCGTAGAGCGGGAACCAACTCGACTGGATCTGCACCATGATCCGGTGCCCCGGCAGGAATACGTGGTCCGCATGCGGTAGTTTCAGTGTGTAGCCGACGATTTTGCCCGCCGGAATCGCCGATGGATTGGCCGGATCATCGCGGTAGCGGCCGCGCAGGATGTCCATGCCAACCGGCAATTGATAGCTGCCCATTTCTACGTTGCCGGGCACTTCGTCCGGATACACGTCAATCAGCTTGACCACCCAATCGCCGTCCGTTCCGCTGGTAGAAGCAAACAGGTGCGCCACCGGTTGCCCAGCGATGCGCAGCGGGGCCGTCAACACATCGGACGAGTAGGTCAATACGTCCGTGCGATCCGCGGCAAACCGCTGGTCATCGACCAGCCAGCGTCGCCAGGTTGAGTCCGCCGCATAAGTCGGTCGGATCGGCCGTGGCCGGTAAGTGACGGGCTTGGCCGGATCGGAGACGTATTCATCAAACGCAGCCGCGGCCGCCGGTTGCTTGTCGAACGACAGTTTCGCGCCGGCAGCCAGATACAGCGGTGCGGACTTGAAGGGGCAGCCGCTGGCGCAGGATTGCGGCCACTGATCGTAGCGGCGCCACACATTTGCGCCGGTCTCAAAGGCGGTCACTCTTGCGATATCAGCTTTCGGGGCGCTGTCCTTCAGATGAGAATCGAAGAATGGCAAGAGCACATTGAGCCGAAACCAGTGGCCGGTGTCGCCGTCGAACTTGATGGCGCCCAAAGACGATCCGTCGCCGTTGCCGCCACCATGGCGCCAAGGTCCGATTACCAGATAAGAATTGTCATGACCCGCGCCGGATTGACCGCGGGTCGCGGCAAACGCCGCCGTCGCTCCATAAATGTCTTCTTGATCCCACTGGCTATGCACATAGAGCGTCGGCACGGTCAGCGGCCGCGCGGCAAGGATCTTGTCCATAGCCTGCTCGCTCCAGAAGCGATCGTACGCGGGATGCGCCGTGAGACGCTGCCAGAAAGGCAGTTGGTCCATGCCGAGCGCCTTTCCCAAGGTGCCTGCCGAGCCGATGGCGAGCCAGGTGCCATAGGCGTCATAGCGGGGCGCAATCCATTTATTTTCCGACGACTTGTCGGCCGTTTGCTCAAAGATGTAGTCGGCATAGGTTTGGCGCAGGGCGCCGTTATGGAACCAGTCATCGCCCATCCAGGTGTCGACCATCGGATTGAACGGCGCGGCTGCCTTCAACGCCGGATGCGGATTGACCAGGCCCATCAGCACCGTAAAGCCGTCGTAGCTGGTGCCCATGGTGCCCACTTTGCCATTGGATTCCGGGACATTTTTCACCAGCCAATCGATGGTGTCCCAGGCATCGGTGGAATGATCCACGGGTGTGTGGTTCAAGTCGCCCGCCAGCGGCCGATTCATGACGTAGTCGCCTTCGGATTTGTACTTCCCGCGAACATCCTGGACGACGATGATGTAGCCGGCCTCAGCCAGTTCCCCGTAGCTCAACGGGAGCACCAACGCGCGGTGGGGGCTGTCGGAACTGGTCGTGAATTTGTTGGCGTTGTACGGAGTGCGGTCCAGGATCATGGGCGCCTGCGCGGCCCCCTTCGGGATGATGATGACCGTATGCAGCTTGACGCCGTCGCGCATGGGAATCATGACGCCGCGTTTCACATAGTCATCGGCCTCGGTGACAATATTGAAATTCGCAGGAATGTCGCCGCCGGTCGCCGGCGGCACAGGCACTGGGTTCGCGAGTCCCGCCGAACCGACCATCAGCACTGAGGCCGTCGCGGTGAGCACGGTGGCGAATGTGCGGATCTTTCTGAAGTTCATTGGTGCGTTCCCAGTATGAAAGGAGCGCACTAAAGCACTATTTACAGGCTTTGGGCAAGCAACGGCGCATTGCGCAAGCCATGGGGCTTTGGGCCGGCAATGCGTGCTGCAATGACGGCGTCAAGCCTGCCGCAGTCCTGGCGATGCCGCTGTCTTTAAAGCGTCCGACGCATAGGCAGTCTTGATGCCGATGAAGGTGCTGCGGCCGGAAGTCCGATAGCTCCCCTCCGTCATCTCGGATGCGATGTTCGGGCCAAGGCCGTCGAATTGCTCGAGCACCAAGTCGAAGCCGGCGTCACGCAGCGCCTGCAAAAGATACTCGCGCTGAATCCAGAACGACTGCTTGTTGTTCCACGATGCCCAGCGGCGATTCTCGCGATCCAAGAAGGCTCGCTTGCTGCGAAATTCCGGCAGCCACCGGCCCGGCAAGCCTTCGTTCTCGCTCAAGAAGGAGAGCTTGTGAGTGGTGGTTCCCGTGTTCTTGAGCGGGAATACCCGCGCCAATGCGCGCCGAAATCGCCGTGGCTGGATGAAGCTCGGCGAATCCTTGGCCTCGGAGAAGTGCGTTTGAAGAATCAACAGCCGCTTGGTCACCTGCGAAAGCAAATTCAAGAATTCGCGCGGCTTGTCCAAGTGGTAAAAGAGTCCGCAGCAAAACACGGCATCGAACGTGCCGTAGGCCGCGATGTTCCACACATCGTCACGAACGAACTCCAAGTTCGGCAAGTTGACCTTCGACTGCACGTATCGACAGGCCTCGATATTCAATTCGCGTACATCGAGCCCGAGTGCTTTGAGGCCAAGCCGTGCAAATTCGACGGTGTAGCCGCCCTCGAGGCAGCCCAAATCGGCGATGCGCAAATGCCGCTTATCGCCGGGGAAGGTTGCATCGAGCAGGCGTTTCGCCGCCAGAAACCAAGGATGCACGTCCATCGAATAACCGGTATCCGGTTTGGTGAACGAGCCATCATCCAATCTTATGTTATGAGAGGTAAAACTGACCGGCATTCGTGCTCCCAAGCAATGTGCGCGGCAATCTTAACCCCTTTCGGCCGGGCGCATCGATTCAGGTGGGACAGGTAAACACCGGAGATCGACATGAAACGCGTATGGCTGGGAATTCTATTGATAAGTATTGCAATCGATGCGCAGGCGGTCGGCAGCGTTGCGGATATTCAAATCATCGACCGCGATACGGGCAACGTGCTGCCGACGCATCGATACCGCGGCGAGTATTGGGTCGCCGGCACGCCCGGAGCGCGTTACTCGATCAGGGTTCAGAATCACCGCGGACAGCGCTTGCTCGCCGTCACCGCGGTGGACGGCGTCAATGTGATCAGCGGCGAAACCGGCGCGTGGGGTCAGAGCGGCTATGTGCTGGGCGCGGGTGAAGGTTACGAAATCACGGGATGGCGCAAAAGCGATGCAGAAATCGCCGCCTTTAATTTCACATCAGCGGGCCGCTCCTATGCGCAGCGCACCGGGCGTCCGGCCAACATCGGCGTGATTGGCGTCGCATTGTTTCTCGAGCGCCCTGCGCAGGTTTCTCAATATGTGCAGCCCCCGGATCAGAAGTCCGAGGAGTCGTCCCGGGACCGCAGCGAGGGCGCCGCGCGCGCAGCACCGCAGAGTCCGGTCGCCTCGTCGCTGTCGTCGCCGAAATTGGCCGGAGCGCAATCGCTGTCGAACATGGCGCCGGCGGAAAAACTCGGCACGGGGCACGGGACGCGCGAGGCATCGTACGTGCAGAACACGCAGTTTGACCGCCTGTCGAGTACGCCGAATGAGATCATCAAGATTCGCTACGACAGCTTCGAGAATTTGGTGGCGATGGGAGTCGTAGCCTCGCGGCCGGCCTGGCGGCCCGGTCCGAATCCGTTTCCCGATTCAAGCTCCCCGAGGTATGTACCGGATCCGCCGGGCGGCTGATAATGGGGTGAATGAGCGAGCCGCCGGAGACCGACGAGAATCTGATGTTGCGCTTCGGACGCGGCGATGCCGCCGCGTTTGAACTCCTGTATCGCCGGCACGAGTCGCGCGTGTTTCGCTACCTGCACCGCAACCTGCGAAATGAGGCCGGCGCGAATGATCTGATGCAGGAGGTCTGGTTTGCAGTGGTGCGCAAAGCGGCGGATTATCAACCCACTGCGAAATTCACCACGTGGCTCTTCACCATCGCCCATAACCGCATGGTCGATATGATTCGCGCCAGTGGCCGGCTGCAAAGCTTGGATGCCGGCGACGCGGCGGGTTCCGAAGGCTCGAGCTTGCTGGACAGCCTCGCGGCCGATGCGAAACTCGAACCGCCCGCCGAGGTCCAATCGCAGGAGGAGGCCGCGGCTTTATTGGGCGCCGTGGCACTGTTGCCGCCCGAGCAACGATCGGCATTTCTGCTGCAGGCAGAGGGCGAACTCAGTGTTGAGGAAATAGCTGCCGCGACGGGGTCCAACTTCGAGACAGTCAAGAGCCGGCTACGCTATGCCAGGGCGAAACTCCGTCAGCTTTTGTGGGATTACGCATGACGTCGAAAGAGAGCTCACAAGACAAAGAGTTGCTGGAACGCTACCGGCGTGCCAGCGACACGGAGGCCGCCGCGCCCAGCGAAGCGGTGCGTGCAGCTATTCTCGCCGAGAGCCACCGCGTTGCCAAACTGCGCGCGCAGGAAGCGCGCGGACGGCCGTTTGATGCATCCCGCCCCGCTGCCAACGATTCCCGCTGGAAACTCACGGCTTTTGGAACCGCGGGCGCGGCGTTGGTGGCTGCCCTTCTCTTTGCACCTCGTCTGTGGCAAAGCGCGCCTCCCGCGCCATCGGCCGGCGGCGCAATCGTAGCCGAATCGGCGGACAAGGCTGCCGCCCCCGCGGAAACAGGAGCCGCGCAGCCGCCCAAACTCGAGTCGTTGCCCACATCTCCTTCTGCCGAGCCTCCTTCTACAGAGCCCCTGCAGGAAATCGCAGTTACACAGGCGAAGCGCGAGAGCTCGAAGGCAGCACGCTCGGCATCGCCGGAGCGTCAACGGGCCGAGGCGCTCGCCCAATCGATTGCGCCCGAAGAAAAAACCTATGTGCAGAATTACACGACGGCCGCGCCCGTTGCCGGCGGCGCCGCACCGGCCGCGCTGCTGTCCGCCGCAGCGTCGGGGGACACAGCGCAAACGACCGCGCTGCTCAATCAAGGCGCGGCACTCGAGGCGCGTGACGAAGCCGGCCGCACCCCCCTCATGCTGGCCGTCATGCAACGCAAGCCGGAAGTTGTCCGCCTGCTGTTGGATCGCGGTGCCGATCCTAATATTGCCGACAGCGCCGGACGCACTCCGCTGCAACGGGCTAAGCAGGACAACCTGCGCGAGATTGCAGCCTTGCTGGAGCAAGCAGGAGCGCGCTAAGGTGTTGGTTCAAATTCCCGGGGAGCGCCGCGTGATCCGCATCAAAACCGTATGGGTCAATGGGAAAACAGCAATGGCGCTCGGCCTTGCATGCTTGGGATTTGCATCGAGTCTCGTGCTGGCGGGCGACGCGCAAAAACCGGCCGCCAGGGCGGTGACCGTGCATCCAGCCACTTTGCCCGTCAGCCTGCTGGATGTCATGCGCGCCTCGGTGGAGATTCCCGCCGACGGCATTTGGGCCGCGGAAGGCGCCGACAAATTGTCGGACGATGATTGGCAATTAGCCGATCAAGACGCAGTCAATTTGATTGCGGCGACAACCCTGCTGGCGAGCGGCGGCACCGGTCAGAACGACGCCAAGTGGGTGGCCAATGCGGATTGGCAAACCTGGGTCCGCGACATGGAGAAGACGGCATTGCAGATTCGCAGCGCCGTCAAGGGAATGGATCAAAAGAAAATGGCCGCCGCCGCAGATCACCTTCAGGAAATCTGCGAGGCGTGCCACACCAAGTATCGGCCTCAAGCGCCCTCGGATGGCGTGAGTCGATATCCCTTCTATCCGAAACGGGAGCTGGCCAAGTAGAAGCCCCCTAGGTTTTGTTGTCCCAAGCGGCTATCACGCCTGACGAAAGGAGTCGATCATGAAGCGTCGATACAAAGTGTTGAGCCTGGTAGCGATCCTGCTGGTAGCAGCGGGATCCTCGTTGGCGCTGGTTTTGAGTCATAACTCTGCCTGCCCAGCCGCTCCGCCCCTGGCGGCCGGTGCGCCGCCGATGAAAGCAATCGTCTATCGTTGCTACGGTCCGCCCGAGGTACTCAAGCTCGAGCAAATTGCCAAGCCATCCGTGGCGGACGACCGAATGATCGTGAAGGTGCACGCGGCCTCCGTCAATCCTCTGGACTGGCACTACATGCGCGGCGAGCCTTACTTCATGCGTGCCATGGCGGGATTGGGGAAGCCCGAAAGCATTCAAATGGGGGTTGATTTCGCAGGCACGGTGGAGTCGGTTGGAAAGAATGTCACGCGGTTCAAGCCGGGCGATGAAGTGTTCGGCGGCCGCGACGGCGCCTTCGGGGAGTACGTGAGCGTTGCCGAGAAAGGCTCGCTGGCCATGAAGCCGACCAACATGACCTTTGAGCAGGCCGCGGCTGTGCCCATCGCCGCCATCACGGCATTGCAGGCACTGCGCGACAAGGGAAACCTTCAAGCGGGGCAGAACGTCTTGATCAACGGCGCATCCGGCGGCGTCGGCACGTTTGCAGTGCAGATTGCCAAGGTCTACGGCGCCAAAGTCACCGGTGTTTGCAGCACCCGGAACTTAGGTCTGGTGCGATCCATCGGCGCCGATGAGGTCATCGATTACACCCGCGAGGATTTCACACAAGCTTCGCAACGATACGATCTCATCATCGACACCGTGGGGACGCACTCGCTGTCCGACTATCGGCGCGTGTTGAAGCCTGACGGCGCGTTGGTCATCGTCGGATCCCAAGACAAGGGCCGGTGGCTCGGGCCCATGTCGGGCCTCATCGACGCGAAGCTCTATGCCCCCTTCGTCAGTCAGAAATTCGTTTTTCTACTGGCAGAATTGAATCCCAAAGATCTCGATACCCTGCGCGATTGGATGCAAGCGGGAAAGGTTACCCCGGTCATCGACCGGCGCTACGCATTGAGCGAGGTTCCCGAGGCGATTCGGTACCTGGAACAGGGGCACGCGCGCGGCAAAGTCATCGTTACAGTGGACTAGGCGGGCAAGATTTTTCGGGATCGATGTCGAAATGAGCCGGGCTCATCCGTCTTCCTCATAGGAACCATTGGAATCCGTAGGAGGAGTTCAAGATGAGCAGTGATCCATCGCGGCGGCGGCCGCCCCGCATTGTGTCGAGAGAAGAATGGCGTGAGGCGCGCATTGTGCTGCTGCACAAAGAAAAGGAACTGACGGCGATGAAGGACTCGCTGGCGGCCGAACGCCGCTCGCTGCCGTGGGTGCGGATCGAAAAGAACTATGTGTTTGATGCGCCGACAGGTCCTAAGACCCTGTCGCAGCTGTTCGACGGACGCAGCCAGTTGTTTGTCAAACACTTCATGATGGGCCCCGGTCAGTCCCGCCAGTGCGTCGGGTGCTCGCTGGAGGTTGACCATCTGGCGGGGATCCGTGTGCATCTCGAGCATCACGATGTCACGTACGCGGCGGTGGCCCGTGCGCCGATTGAGGAGATTGAGCGGCTGAAACGCAAAATGGGCTGGGACTTCACCTGGGTGTCGTCCTACCGCAATGATTTCAACTTTGATTTCAATGTGTCGTTTTCGGATGCCGAAATCGCGCTGGGCCGCGGCTATTACAATTATGAGGAGGTCGATGTGCATCCGGGCATGATCGATCTCTCGGGCGACAGCATTTTTGTAAAAGATGAGGACGGCCGGGTCTATCACACGTACTCGGCCTACGCCCGGGGCGGGGAGCAATTTTTGGGCATCTATGCCTATCTGGACGCCACGCCCAAGGGCCGCGCCGAGAATGGTCCCCATCATTCGCTCACCGACTGGGTCCGGCCCCACAACATGTATGGCCGTGGCGGCATGGTCGAGGGCACAGGCCGGTATCACGCCGCGGATTGCGGCTGCGCGGCTCATCTTTAAGCTGCGTCGACGCTTCCCCAGGAGAATTCGCATGAAAATCTATTGGATCAAAGCGCAGGCGCCTCGACGGGTACTGGCGCTGGCAAAACATCTCGGCATCGAGGCGGATTTCGTCGAAGTCAATCTGATGGCCGGGGGGCTGAAGGCGCCGGACTTCGCTGCGCTCAATCCGAATAAAAAAGCGCCGCTGCTCGTGGACGGGGACCAGGTGCTCTGGGAATCCTCCGCCATCATGGCTTATCTTTGCACCAAGACAGGATCCGACATGTGGCCCGCGCGCAATGCCGCCGAGCAGGTCGAGGTACTGCGCTGGTTGTCGTGGAACGACTGTCACTGGGCCCCTGCGGTCGCACCGTTCTACTTCGAGCACGTGGTCAAATCGACGTTTGATTTAGGCCCTCCGGATCGCGAACTGTTGAAGTCCAGCGTGCCGGAATTGCAGAAGTTCGCCGCCGTTTTGGACGGTCATTTGGCAGGCCGAAATTTCATCGCGTGCGGACGGTTGACGATTGCCGACTTCCAGGCGGCCTCGATGGCGACCTACTGGCGAGAATCGGAAATGCCTCTCGATGCCTATCCCAACATCGTGCGTTGGATCGACGGTCTGTTGCGCATTCCCGCCTGGGCACAGCCCTGGCCCGTGAGACGAGAGGCCCTGGAGTTGGCGGCGAGTTGACGATCGGTTTTTGCAGCTTACGAATATTGGCAACTTACAATCTGGAGCAAACATGAAAAATTATCTGGCGATCTTTCTCGGCACACCGGCCTCACCCAAATTCGCGGAATTTATGGCGATGGAAGAAGGCAAGCGCAAGAACATCGAGGCGGCGGGCATGAAAGCGTGGGGAGACTGGATGCAGAAGCATCAGTCGGTGATTGTCGAGACCGGAGGGCCATTGGGTAAGACCAAACGAACATCCCCACAGGGTGTAGCGGACACCAAGAACAATCTGTCAGGCTTCGTGATCGTCAAGGCCGACTCCCACGACGCGGCGGCAAAGTTGTTCGAGAAACACCCGCATTTCACGATTTTCCCCGGCGACTCGGTGGAGATCATGGAAGTCCTGCCGATTCCGGGGCAACCGCAGGCCTGATATGCTTCCGTATGGCTCTAATGAGTTTCGATTGGCGCGCGGGCTATCCTTCGGTTCGGCTGCCGCTGTTCGCACGCAACATCGTATCCACCTCGCATCCGCTGGCCGCCCAAGTGGGCTTATCGCTGCTGCAACGGGGCGGCAATGCGGTGGATGCGGCCATTGGCGCGGCGGCCGCAATGACTATCTTGGAGCCTTGCAGCAACGGCTTGGGTTCGGATGCCTTCTGCATTCTGTGGGACGGCAAGAAATTGCACGGCCTCAATGCCTCGGGACGCGCGCCGGCGGCGTGGAACGTAGATTATTTTCGCAAGAAATATGGTGCAGAAGCGCGCCAGCCGCCGATGCGCGGCTGGGATTCGGTGACCGTGCCGGGTGCCGTCGCGGGATG
>DATHFW010000012.1:0-12895 GCA_035317945.1 Steroidobacteraceae bacterium
CGACAGCGTGAAGTGCTTCCACAGCCGATGCGCGCCGAACGACATGAGGTCGTTCATGACATCGTACTTGCCGGCCACGGATGCGAATACCGACCGCACGCGCGCGGCCTTATCGGCCGGCGCGACCTGTTCAAAGCCAAAATCCACGCGATCGGAATCCGCCATGGGTCCATTGTAGCCGACTGGCGCGGGAAGCTATGCGCGGGAAACTATGAGCGGGAAGCCGTGCGCCGCCAGGCTTCCGCTAAGCGTTCTGCTGTTCCGCGCAGCGCTGCAAGTAGCGCGCCCAATTCGCCTCGAGGTCCCGGCCCAACTGGTACAGCACGCTCCAGGAATACAGGCCGGTATTGTGGCCATCGTCGAAGAACAGGCGCAGCGCGTAATTTCCCACCGGTTCAATGCTGCTGATTCCGACGTTTTGCTTACCGAGCTGCAGCGTGCCTTCACCGCCGCCATGGCCTCTGACCTCGGCCGAGGGAGAGAAAACCCTTAAGTATTCGAAGGGCAGCTCGAAATGCGATCCGTCGTCGAACTGCACCTCGAGCAACCGCGATCCCGTGCGCAGCTTGATGTCGGTGGGCTGCGGCGCGGGCGGCGCGCTCACAGGATATACCGCGATAAATCCTGATCCTTCACCAGTTCGCCGAGGTTGCCTTCGACGTATTCGCGATTGATGAGCACGCGGCTGCCGTTGCGATCCGCGGCATCGAATGACACGCTCTCGAGCAGGCGCTCCATCACGGTGTGCAAGCGTCGCGCGCCGATGTTCTCGGTGCGCTCATTGACCTCGAAAGCGACTTCGGCGAGCCGCTGCACTCCGGACTCCGCAAATTCCAGGGTGACGCCTTCGGTCGCCAGCAGCGCCGTGTACTGGCGGCACAGGGATGCATCGGGCTCGGTGAGGATGCGTACGAAGTCCCCGACCACCAAGGGCTCGAGCTCGACGCGGATGGGCAGGCGGCCCTGCAATTCAGGTATCAGGTCCGAAGGCTTCGACATGTGAAAGGCGCCGGACGCGATGAACAAAACATGATCGGTTTTCACGGTGCCGTACTTGGTGTTTACCGTGCAGCCCTCCACCAAGGGCAGCAGGTCGCGCTGCACGCCCTCGCGCGACACGTCCGCGCCCATGGTTTCCTGGCGGCGCGCGATCTTGTCGATCTCGTCGATGAACACGATGCCGTTTTGCTCGGCATTCTCGACGGCGCGCAGTTTCAATTCTTCTTCATTGATCATCTTCGCCGCTTCCTCATCGACCAAGAGTTTCAATGCCTCCTTGATCTTGAGTTTGCGCGGGCGGGTGCGGCCGCCGCCCAAATTCTGGAACATGCCCTGCAACTGCTGGGTCATTTCCTCCATGCCGGGCGGGGCCATGATTTCCACGCCGACCGGCATGGCCCGAACTTCGATTTCGATCTCGCGATCATCCAGCTGGCCCTCACGCAGCATTTTGCGAAAGCGCTGCCGCGTGTCGTTGTCCTTCGTTCCGGCATCGCCCGCGAATCCCGCGGAAGGCCCGGGCAGCAAAATGTCCAGGACCCGATCCTCGGCACTGTCGGCGGCGCGATGGCGCACCTTGGCCATTTCCTCCTCACGGGTCATTTTGACGGAGATCTCGACCAGATCGCGGACGATCGAGTCAACTTCGCGCCCAACATAGCCCACTTCGGTGAATTTCGTGGCCTCAACCTTGATAAACGGCGCCCTGGCGAGCCGCGCCAGCCGCCGGGCGATCTCGGTCTTGCCGACCCCGGTGGGGCCGATCATGAGGATGTTTTTCGGCGTGATTTCCGGCCGCAACGACTCAGCGACTTGCTGACGCCGCCAGCGATTGCGCAAGGCAATCGCCACCGCGCGCTTCGCGGCCTTTTGGCCGACGATGTGCTTGTCGAGCTCCTCGACGATTTCCCGCGGGGTCATCTGCGACATCTAGGCTCCTACAGTTCCTCGATCGTCAGATTGCGGTTGGTGTAGATACAAATGTCCGCCGCAATGTTCAGCGAGCGTTCGACGATGTCGCGCGCCGGCAGATCGCCTTGCATAAAGGCCAGCGCCGCCGCCTGTGCAAAGCCGCCGCCCGAACCAATGGCGATCAGGTCATGCTCCGGCTCGATGACATCGCCGGTGCCTGAGATGACATAAGTGCTGTCGGCATCCGCCACGCAGAGCAGCGCCTCCAGACGCCGCAGGCTGCGATCGCTGCGCCAGTCCTTGGCCAGTTCAATGGCCGCGCGGGTCAGGTTGCCGAACTTCTCCAGCTTGCCCTCGAAGCGCTCGAACAGCGTAAATGCGTCCGCCGTGCCGCCGGCAAATCCGGCCAACACCTTGTTGCCGTACAGGCGGCGGACCTTGCGCGCGTTGGCCTTCACCACCGTTTGTCCCAGCGTGACTTGGCCATCGCCGCCGACCGCGACGCGGCCGTTGCGACGCACTGCCAGAATGGTGGTGCCGTAGATGCGATCGGGATCGTGATTCATAGGAATCTCGAGTACGTGGGGCCGATCATCGGCCTTTCAAGCCGTGCGTGGCCGGCGCCGTGCTCGCGGATGGGCAGCGTCGTAGACGCTGGCCAAATGCTGAAAATCCAAATGCGTGTAGACCTGGGTGGTGCTGATGTCGGCATGACCCAACAGTTCCTGCACGCCGCGCAAATCCCCGCTGGATTCCAAGAGATGGGTCGCAAAAGAGTGGCGAAACATATGCGGGTGGACGTGCATGGTGAGGCCCTGGCGTCGTGCCCAGGTGCCCACCCGCAGTTGCACCGCTCGAACCGACAGAGGCCGCCCCGTCTTTCCCACAAACATCGGACCTGCGTGCGGCGCAACTGCGCCGAGCTTTTTTGGGGTCAACGCGGCGCGCTGCCTCAGCCACTCCTTCAAAGCGGCGATGGCATGGCGGCCGATGGGGACGATCCGCGTCTTGTCGCCCTTGCCGAGCACGCGCACCGTGCGGTCCGCCAAATCCACGGCCGACACATCCAATCCCACCAGCTCGCTCAGTCTCAAGCCCGATGAGTAGAACAGTTCCATCATGGCTTTGTCGCGCGCCGAGAGGGTGTCGTCCACGCGAAAGTCCAGCAGCCGGCCCATTTGATCGGCGTCCAAGGTCGCCGGCAAGCGCTTCTTGGTTTTCGGCGCGCGCACATCGAGCGCCGGATTATTTTTCACGGCGCCTTCGCGCATCAGATACTCGTAAAATGTCCGCGCCGCCGACAAGCGCCGCTGGATACTGCGCGGCGCGATGCCGCCGGCGTGCTCGCCGGCCGCAAAGGCGCGAACTTGAAAATTATTCAGAGCGCCCCAGCGCTTCACGCCGCGGCGTTCGCAAAATGCCGTCAGCGTGAGCAAATCGTGCCGATAGGCGGACACCGTATGGCTGCTCAGGCGCCGCTCGAAGTTAAGATGCGCCAGAAATCGCGTCATCCAGTCGCATTCGGAGCGTTCCACCGTCGCGCAAGCCTTCAGCGCGTCAGGGCGTAGGTCACGAGTTCGCCGATGCGCAACAAGAATTCGGTGCTCATGCCGGGATGGAAGCGCTCCGCGTCGCTGGCGCCGATCGCCAAGATGCCGAGCGCGCCTTTCTGCCCCAAAGGTGCGAGCGCGACGGAACCGATTGCGACCGAATCCTTGCCGAACAAGTAGTCGCGCTGTGCGTCGCGGACTTGTCCGCAACGCGGCTTTCCGGACGTCAATAAGGAATCAAAAGTCTTCATGTCCTCGTCGGCAGGACTGGCGACGCGCAAGAAACGGCCCAAGTCCGGTTGCAGCGCGCGCGCCTCCTCGAGGAACAGCACCATGACCGAATTCATCGCGTCAAAATCTTCTCGCAGGGAGGTCTCAACGGCGCTGATCGATTCCGGCAAGGTGTGGGCGCGAATCAGCCGCTGGCTCAAGCGGTGAATGCGATCGGCCAGGCCGTCGTTGGCTCTCGCGACGTCGACCAGTTCCTTGAGCTTGCGCTCGAGCGACTGGTTGCGCTCGCGCAGCACCTCGACCTGGCGCTCCACCAGGCTGACGGTGGCCGCAACGTCGCGCACGTGCGGCAGGCGCAGCTTGGTCAGCAGCTGTGAGTTGCGTTCGAAGAAATCCGGATAGGTCTGCAAATAGTCCGCGACACTATTGTCATTGAGAACATCGTGCTTGACCCCGCGCGCGTGACCGGTCGTCATTGTTTCGCTCCCGTGAATCGCTTTAAATCGATAGAACCTGTGAAAACCGTCGTGGCAGGGCCTGTCAGCCAAATGTGCTGACCCGGGCCTTCCCAAGAAACCGTCGCCGTGCCGCCCGGCAAATCCACTTGCACCTCGCCGTCCAACTCGCCCAGCTGTGTGCCGACGGCCACGGCCGCGCACGCACCCGTACCGCAGGCCAGGGTTTCGCCCGCGCCGCGCTCGAACACTCGCAACAAAATATGCCGGCGGTTGACGATCTGCATGAAGCCCACATTGGTGCGATTGGGAAAACGCCGATGCCGTTCAATACTAGGCCCATATTGCTCGACCGGGGCAGATTTCACATCGGGCACGTGCAGCACCACGTGCGGGTTGCCCATGGACAGCGCGGTCATTTTCACTTCCTTGCCCTCGACACGCAATGAGAAGCTGAGCGGCTCTTCAAGCACCGGAATGCCCATGTCCACCGACACCAGTCCGTCATCCCTGACGCGAGCGCGTACCCTGCCGCCGCGGCTGCCCATGACGAGATCGCGTCCCAACTCCGGCGCACGCGCATACAGCAACGCGGCGATACAGCGCGCGCCATTGCCGCACTGTTCGACCTCGGTGCCGTCGGAATTGAATACCCGGTAGAACACCCGGCTCGCGGTATCGCGCGGCGTTTCCAGCATCAGCGCCTGATCAAATCCCACACCCGTGTGACGATCCGCAAGGGCGCGAAGCGTCCATTCATCAAGATGAGTGTGAGCGGCGACCGCGGCGGCGTCGAATACCAGGAAATCGTTGCCCAAGCCTTGCATCTTCAGAAACTCGATGCGCATACCGGCGAGCATAGCCGATGCTGCAAATTTCCGCTCGGGGGTTGCGTAATGCGCGTCTAACGTTCTACCTTACCGGCACAATAATGATAGGGGGATTATGCGCCACGTCATGGTCTTGAATGCGAAGGGCGGATGCGGCAAGAGCACGCTCAGCACCAACATCGCCGTATTCTTCGCCCGCGACGGGCACAACGTCTGCATAGCCGATTATGACCCGCAGCGTTCCAGTCTCGACTGGCTCGCCATGCGGCCGGCGGATTTGCCGGCGATCAGCGGAGCGGCCGCGTTCGACGACGGTTTGCGCAGCGTACCGCGCAATACCGACATCCTGGTGATCGACGCGCCGGCGCGAGTCCACGGCACCGAACTCAATGAACTGGTGCGGCGCGCTGAAACCATCATCGTGCCGGTGCTGCCCTCCAGCATCGACATGAAGGCGTGCGGACACTTCATGGCCGAATTGCTGGAAATCGGCAAGGTATCGCGCAAACAGGCGCGCCTCGCGGTCCTCGCCAATCGAGTGCGCGAATACACCTTGGTGTATGAGGAGTTGGACCAGTATCTCACCAAGCTCAAAGTTCCCTACCTAGGCCATCTGCGCGAAGCGCAAAACTATGTGCGCGCCTACGCGAGGGGCATGGGAGTGCTGGAACTGCCCGAATACCTCGCTTGGCCCGATTGGAAACAGTGGGAGCCGATCTCTGAGTGGCTCGACAGCAAGCGCAGTCAGCCCAGCGCCTAGCGCCCGGCGCTTAGGCTGCTGGGTTCACGCGGCCGCGTGACACGCCATGCTCATCAGTTTATTCAACTCCGGCGGCAGCTTTAGCGCCGCGGCGGATCAGCCGCTGCTCGATGCAGCGGCGCACGCTGCCTTGAATTTGCCGCACAGCTGCAAGGGCGGCAATTGCGGCGCCTGCAAAGCGCGGCTGCTGCGCGGCGAAATTCATTATCCGAATGGAGCGCCGCTCGGTCTTGCCGACGGCGAGATCGCCGAGGGTATGATCCTCTTGTGCCAAGCCGTCGCGCGCACCGACCTCACCATCGAGACCTTCGACATGCGAGCTGCCGATATCGCCGTGCGCAAGCGCCTGCCCTGCCGCATCGAGCGCGCGGTTCCCCTGTCGCACGACGTCATGGGTTTGTTCCTGCGTCTGCCGATTGCCGAGGACTTTATTTTCGAACCCGGCCAGTACATCGATATCCTGCTGCCCGGCGGACGGCGCCGCAGCTTCTCCATCGCCTCGCCGCCCCACGATGCGCGGCCGCTCGAGCTGCACGTGCGGCGCGTTCCGGGCGGAGAATTCACCGATCGGTTATTCCACGACGACATGCAGAGTTCGGTGCTCACCATCGAAGGCCCCTTGGGCAAGTTTGTGTACCGCCCGCATTCAGGACGAGCGCCGCCCATGCTGCTGATCGGCGGCGGCACCGGGATTGCGCCGCTCTTGAGCATTCTCAAGCATGTCATCGAGAACGGCATCGAGCGGGACATGCGGCTGTTTTGGGGAGTGCGCGGCGAAGCGGATCTGTATGCGCAGCCGACCCTCGACGCCTTGAGCCGCGCCGCTTCAAACAGCCGTGCCGCCTCGAGCGATCGTGCGGCTTCAAGCAGCCGTGCGCCTTCATTCAGTTATTCGCCGGTGCTGTCGGAAGCCAGCGCCTCGTGGCGCGGACTTAAGGGTTGGGTACATGAGGCCGCATTCGCAGGACTCGAGGATCTCGAATCCCACGAGGTCTACGCCGCGGGACCGCCGGCGATGATCGCGGCGTTGCAGCGCGAGTATGCAGCGCGCGGGGCTTCGTCAAGCCGCTTGTACTTCGACTCCTTCGACTACGCGCCCGACACGCTCGAGCGCCAGCGAATGAGCGCCGTCACCAAATCCTGATCTTCGGCCGATTCCGCCTGCAACAGCGGCGCTTGCATTCCCAGTTCGCGCAAGCCTGCGGCAATTCGCTCGCCGGGAACCAGCCAATGCGCGCGTTCGAACTCGCCGCGCAATTCGGGCGTCGCCATATCGAGCAAATTTCGCCCGACTTCCAAGCTGGTCGCGGTGATGACATGCATTGCTCCCGCGGCAAATCGCTCATGCACCGCCGCCAGCGCGGCTGCGCCCGGGATGGCCCGAGCGCGTTCGTAGACATCGGCGCTCACCACCGTCGCGCCGCGCCGCGTGAGTTCTTGCTGGAGCACTTGCCGGCCATCGACTCCCTTGATCATCAATATGCGGTGGCCCGCGACATGTTCCAGCCGGGGGTGCCTGAGCAACCCCTCCGTGTCGAAGGATTCGCCGGGCTGTATGGCCACGCGGTAGCCTGCTTGGTTCAAGGCACGCGCCGTTGCCGGACCTACGGCAGCGAGCGTGAGTTCGCGTTTCTGCTCGAGGAAGGAGGCGCCGAAGCGCACCGCATTGGCGCTGGTGAATATGATGACATCAAAATTCTCCAAAGTGCCGAGCTGTGCCGCGAGCGCACGCCGGTCGCCCAGCGCCTTTATTTCCACTGCGGCCAAGCGCAGTGTGCTCGCGCCCTGCGCTTCCAGCAGGCGGCATAGCGGCATCGCCTGTAATTCGGGCCTGGTGACGAGGACGCCAACTCCGTGGAGGGGCGGCACTAGTCCGTCACGCTCGCGGCCACGGGGAATGTTCAGACAGGCTCCTAGCTCGCGCGCAAGCGCTCGAGCAAGGGTCCCGCACCGGCTGCCAACATGCGCTCGGCTAGTTGCCGGCCCAGTGCGGCCGGATTCTCGGCGCTGCCCGACTCAGTATCGCGCAGCAGGCGCGAACCATCCGGCTCGGCCACCAACCCGCGCAGCGTAATCCGATCCGCGTCGAGTTCAGCGTAGGCAGCGATCGGCGATTGACAGCTTCCTCCTAAGCGCGCCGCGAAGGCGCGCTCGGCATCCATGACTCTGCGGGTCGCCGCATCCTCCAAAGCCTGCAGCAATCCGGCCGTGCGCACATCATTGGCCCGGCACTCTATGCCGATCACTCCCTGGGTCACGGCGGGCAGGCAAACCTTCGGATCGAGCCGTGCCGTGATGCGCGATTCCAAACCCAAACGAACCAGCCCGGCACAGGCCAGCACGATGGCATCCATGCCGTCCGCGTCTAGCTTGCGAATTCTCGTATCGACGTTGCCGCGCAAGGATTGAATGCTCAAGTCAGGGCGCAAGGCGTAGAGCTGTGCTTGCCGGCGCAGGCTCGAGGTTCCCACGATCGCGCCCCGCGGCAAATCCTCGAGACGTGCGATACCCGATGTCGTCACCAATGCATCCCGCGGATCCGCGCGCTTCAGAACCGCGCTGATGGTCAGCCCACGGGGGAGATCGGCAGGCACGTCCTTCATCGAGTGCACGGCGATGTCGGCGCGCAGATCCTCGATCGCGACTTCGAGTTCCTTGATGAACAGGCCTTTGCCGCCGATGGCAGCGAGAGACCGATCTTGGATGCGATCGCCTTGCGTCAGCAGGGGCACCAGTTCTATTTGCAGGCCCGGGTGAGCCTCGCGCAACAGCGCAGCCACATGTTCCGCCTGCCACAGCGCCAGCTGACTCTTGCGGGTGGCGATTCGCAGCGTCTGGGTCACATCGACTCGGGCTTGACCGGAAACAGCTTGGACTTCAGTCGATAGATCGCGGAGATGTCTTCATCGCCGAACCCTTGAGCGATCAATTTTTCGTATTCCTCGATGGTTGACTCGACCACGGGCAGGACACCGCCGTGCTTGGCCGCCATTGCGCGGCAAATGCGCAAATCCTTGTCGTGCAGCCGCACACGGAACCCGGCCGGGAAATTGTTGTTCGCCATGAAGGGCGCTCGATTGACGAAGTACCAGCTCGAGCCCGCGCCCTTGCCCAATACTTCGATCACCTTTTTCAAGTCGACGCCTTCTTCGTGGGCAAACGCCATGGCTTCGCCCACGGCTTGGATGATGCCCGCGCACATGATCTGGTTGGTGGCCTTGGTCACCTGGCCTGCGCCGCTGCTGCCGATGTACGCCACGGCCTTGCCCATTTTTTCCAAAATGGGCTGGGCGCGGTTGAATACCGGCTCATCGCCGCCGCACATGATGGCGAGCGATGCCGTCCTCGCGCCTTCGACGCCGCCGCTGACCGGGCAATCCAGGAAGCCGACGCCGATTGCGTTAAGCTGCGCATAGATCTCGCGCACCGTGTCGGCGCCCACCGTGGAGCAATCCATGACGATCATGTTTGGGCTCAAGCCCGGCTCCAGTCCGGCAACGACTTCGCGCAAATCTTTGTCGGCAGATACGCAGATCACCACCGCTTCGCAGTTGCCGGCGAGTTCCGCCAAACTTGCGAACGCGTGAACCTTTAGTTCCTCGGCGAGCGCCTTGGCTTTTTCGGCGGTGCGATTCCAAACGCCGGTGAGTAAGCCTGCGCGATGAAGATTGCGTGCCATATTTGCGCCCATGGCACCCAATCCAACGAAGCCCGTTTGCATGTGCATGTCCTTAGGTCAGATTTTAAAGATCCGTAGCCTAAGGCTTTGCGCCTTCCGCTGGTACCCCCGCCGCGGCTAAGTTGCGCTATTGCAAATATTGTCGATGTCGCGCTTGGCGTTGAGCCGTTCGGTATCGATTTCTTCGGAGGTCATGAATTGGCGTTCGCCATCGGGCCCGGCTTTATAGAGCCGGCGACCTTCAATGAGTTTCTTATAGCGCTCCTGCGCATCGGTACACTGCTTGTCCCGGGATTGCGCGACGTCCTGATCGACGGCTTTCTTGTCGTCCAGATCTTTAGGCGTGGGCGCGGGCGCGGCGGCAGCGACTCTGGCTGTCGGCGATGATTGAGCGGAGCTGGTGGGAGCGGTTCGCGTACTGGCAGCATGCGTGCCCAACAATTCGACCACTTCCGCGTGCACGCCGTCCGGCGGGCGATCGCCATACTGCAGCTTGCCGTGCGCATCCACCCACTTGTAGACGACTGCGGAGGCCATGCCCGACCATGCGATCAATGCCGCGAAAAGCAAAAGGCGTTTCATCGTCCAATCCTCGCTTGATGGCTACAGGGCACGCGAGCCGGCCTCGCCGGTGCGAATGCGCACCGCTTGTCCGAGATCGGAAACAAAAATCTTGCCGTCACCTATTTTACCCGTGCGCGCTGTTTCAATAATAGCTTCCACAACCCGGTCGACCTGTTCGTCATCCACGGCCAGTTCGAGCTTCACTTTGGGCAGAAAATCAACGACGTACTCCGCCCCCCGATACAGCTCAGTGTGGCCCTTTTGGCGTCCAAAGCCTTTGACCTCTGTCACGGTAATGCCCTGAACCCCCACTTCTGCGAGGGCGGCACGCACATCGTCAAGCTTGAACGGTTTGATGATGGCGATGACCATTTTCATGCGAGGAGGGCTCCAGGATCGTAGAGACCCGCAGTTTAGCAGCGGAATTCAAAAGAGAATTGCTGCAGAACAGCATAGCGTATGGAAATCTTCTGATGTATAAACGCCGAAGCGTCTTGCGTCGGGCGCGTGTATATAAAAAACGGCGCGGGCCCTTGGTTTCAAGGAACCCGCGCCGCCGGGATATCGCACCGACGGGGGAGTTGGCTGGCTTGCCGGCGCGAGATGCTCCTAAATCGTCATGACCTCGCCCGCTTATAGGGCGAGGTCTCCGTCAAATGGCGTCCGGGCCGGTTTCACCTGTCCGCACCCGCAACGCCTGTTCCAATTCGAATATCCACACTTTCCCATCCCCGGCATATCCGGTTCTGGCTACATTGCAAACCGCTTCCATCACCTGCTCAGCGATCGAATCGTCCACGGCAAGCTCGACTTTTGCCTTGGGTAGAAAATCGACCCGGTATTCAGCGCCTCGATAAACCTCAGTGTGTCCGGGTCGGCCACCGTACCCGTGTACTTCCGTGACCGTGACGCCTTGAATACCAATGTCTGCAACCGCTTTGCGGACCTCGTCCAGCTTGAAGGGTTTGATGACGGCGGTGATCAGCTTCATGCATTTATCCCCGCTTTCACCTGTAAATCAGACCGCCTCCGCCATCACTTCCGCGTAGTATTGATCATGAATATTGCAGTTTTCGTGCCACGGCCGTTGGACGACGAATCAACGGCTTACACCGTGATTCGGTGCAGCATTGCACCCATCTGGCGCACGGCACTGCCATTCGTGCGTTAACCGGGTGCGGAGGAATGAGCTTTATGAATTCGAACGGCTTGGACGATCTGGCCAAACGCCTGGCCGACTCGGTGCCCGAGTCGCTGCGCGCTTTCGGCCGTGATCTGGAGAGCAATTTCAAAGCCGTGCTGCAAGCTCAGCTGGCCAAGCTCGATCTGGTCACTCGGCAAGATTTCGACGTACAAGCCGCGATATTGGAGCGCACTCAAGAAAAGCAAACTGCTCTGGAGACGCGTCTGAAAGATCTCGAGGCGAAACTCACGCCGTAGGTCGTATGGACACTCACAAGGAAGTGAGCACCGTTTTCAGCCGCGCACCCGCGGGACTGGAAGCGCCCATGGTTCGCGTCGAGGTCCACCTAGGCACGGGTCTGCCGGCGTTTAATTTGGTCGGCCTTCCCGAAGCGGTGGTTCGAGAGAGCAAGGAACGCGTCCGCGCAGCACTCGTGACCGCGGGATATGATTTTCCGCAGCGGCGCATCACCGTCAATCTATCGCCTGCGGATCTGCCGAAGGAGGGTGGGCGCTTTGATCTGCCGATCGCCGTCGGCATCTTGGCGGCCGATCGCCGGATTCCTCCGCAGGCACTCAAGGATCGAGAGTTTTACGGCGAGCTGTCGTTGGGAGGTGCGCTGCGCGAAACGCGAAAGCTGCTGCCCGCCCTGATTGCCGGCGCAAAATGCCGCAGCGAAATAATTCTGCCCGCCGCCAATGCGCTGGAGGCGAGTCTCCTCAGCGGCGCGAAACTCAGGTTGGCGAATCATCTGTCAGAAGTGGTTGCCGCCCTGAATGGCACAGGATCGCTTGATGTCCTGCCGATTGCCGCAACCCGGGCAGGAAGAACGCGGGCAGATCGAGTGGATTCGATGCCCGATCTCGACGAAGTTCGCGGACAATACGCAGCAAAGCGCGCGCTCGAGATTGCCGCCGGCGGTGAACACGGCTTGTTGATGATTGGGCCGCCCGGTGCCGGCAAGACGCTCCTCGCACAACGATTGCCCGGCCTGCTGCCGCCGTTGACGGAGCCGGAAATCCTGGAGGTCGCAAGCCTGGAATCAGCCGCGGGCCGCAGGCCATCGATCAGCGGCCGCAGGCCGTTTCGCAGTCCGCAACACACCGCATCGGTGGCCGCGCTGATCGGCGGCGGCGCGCTGCGCCCCGGCGAGCTGTCGCTGGCGCACCTCGGCGTGCTGTTCCTCGATGAGCTGCCCGAATTTCCGCGCAATGCACTCGAGGCATTGCGTGAACCGCTGGAAAGCGGTGCAGTCGTCATTGCGCGCCTCAAGCGCACTTGCGAATTCCCCGCTAAATTTCAATTGGTCGCCGCTATGAATCCCTGCCCCTGCGGCTATGCCGGCGATTCCCACGGACGCTGCCATTGCACGGCGGAGCAGGTCACGCGCTACAGAAATCGAATTTCCGGGCCGCTCATCGACCGCATCGATATCCATGTCGAGCTCATGGCATTGCCGGTAGAGCATTTGATGCGAGATGCGCGAGAAGAGGCGGAAAGTTCAGCGGTGGTCGCGCGGCGCGTCGCCGCCGCCAGGGAGCTGCAGCTGAAACGGCAAGGAAAACTCAACGCGCGCCTGATGCCCGCCGAAGTCGCGCGCTATTGCGCGCTCGCCGGAGATTCGCGAGCGCTGCTGAGCACCGCGATCGCGAGTCTCGGGCTATCCGCAAGGGCCTATCACCGCGTGCTCAAGGTCGCGCGCACATGCGCCGACTTGAGGGGCGATGCGGAT
>DATHFW010000013.1:0-15120 GCA_035317945.1 Steroidobacteraceae bacterium
CTCCAGGATCATCTGCGCGCCTTTCTCGGCAATCATGGCTGTCGGCGTGTTCGTATTGCCGGACGTAATGGTCGGCATGATCGAGGCATCGACAACCCGTAGGCGCTCGATGCCGTGGACACGCAGGCGCGCGTCAACCACGGCTTCCACATCCGTGGCACGCCCCATCTTTGCCGTCCCCACGGGGTGGAAGATCGTGGTACCGATATCTCCGGCCGCGGCGGCGAGCGAATCGGTGTCGTCGCCGACGTGAGCGCCGGGTAGAAATTCTTCGGGTGTGAATCCTTTGACGGCCGCCTGCGCCATGAGGCGCCGCGTGCAGCGAATGGCATCTGCTGCCACTGCCCGATCCTGCGCCGTGGCCAGGTAGTTCGGCGCAATCATCGGCGGTGCCAGCGGGTCGGCGGATCTGAGCCGCACGGTGCCGCGCGAAGTAGGGCGCAGATTGCATGCGCTCAACGTGATGGCCGGATACCTGTGGAGAGGCTCCCCGAATTTGTCGAGAGACAGTGGTTGCACATGAAACTCGATATTCGCTCGGGGCTGGGTGGGATCCGAGCGCATAAAAATACCAAGTTGCGAAGGCGCCATGGTCAATGGTCCGCGCCGGCGCAGCACGTAGTCGATCCCCATCCATGCGCGTCCCAGCACCGAATGATAAGTCTCGTTCAGGGTCTTCACGTTGCTTACTTTGTAGATGGCGCGCTGCTGCAGGTGATCTTGAAGGTTCAAGCCCACGCCACGCCGCTCGACCAGGGTTTTGATGCCGAGCGGCGCGAGCCACGCGTGGCTGCCGATGCCCGACAAGTTGAGGATGTGCGGCGAGCCGATCGCGCCGGCGGATAAAATGACGGTGCCGGCGGTGCGAACCTCGGCTGTCTCGCCGTCGCGCCGGAACACGACGCCGCACGCCCGGTTGTTCTCGATAATCAAGCGCTCGACGAGGACGTGCATCTGCAGGCTCAGATTCTTGCGCGCGAGCGCGGGCTTCAAAAAACCTCTGGCCGCGGACCAGCGCCGGCCGCTTTTCTGGTTGACGTGAAAATAAGAGACGCCTTCGTTGTCTCCGCAATTGAAGTCCTCGATCGCCGGAACGCCGAGCTGAACGGCGGCATCGCGCACGGCATCGAGTACCCGCCAGGCGACGCGCGGCGCCTCGACACGAAACCCGCCGCCGATTCCATGGTGCTCGGTTTCGCCCAGGAAATGATCCTCCACACGTCTAAAGGCGGGGAGCACGTCCGACCAGCCCCAACCCTCGAGTCCGAGCGACCGCCAGCCGTCATAGTCGGCCGCCTGGCCTCGCATGCTGATCATGGCGTTGATCGCGGATGAGCCGCCAATCACTTTGCCGCGTGGATAGCCGAGCGAGCGCCCGTTGAGCCCCGGCTCATTTTCCGTTCGAAACATCCAGTCCGAACGCGGATTCCCGATGGTGAAAAGATAACCGGCGGGAACGTGGTACCAGATCCAATTGTCGCGGCCGCCGGCCTCGAGAAGCAGAACCCGGTGCTTGGGATCAGCAGACAGACGATTTGCCAATACACATCCCGCCGTTCCCGCGCCGACGACAATGAAGTCATAGTCGCCTGCGAGTCGCTTCATGGCCGCTCGTTTCCGGCGTCACATCCCCACAACATGCAGCTGAAAACGATGCTGCCGACGAGCCGGTCACGCGTCGTTGTTGAGCCCGTGAATGAGGCGCGCATCATGAGCTCAAGTCTCAGGTCACCATTTCGCCCATTGCGGCAGGATACGTCACGTAGCCTTCGGCCCCCTGCGAATACCACGTTTTTTGATCGTCCGGATTGAGTTCGATGTCGTGCGCGAAGCGATAGGGCAGGTCCGGATTTGCCAGAAATTTTCGTCCGAACGTAATGGCGTCGGCAGCCCCCGCGGCAATGGCTGCCTGGCCGCGCGCAAAGTCGTAGTCCGAATTGAGCACCAACGGTCCCTTGAATACCTTGCGGATGAGCGGCGCCACCGGGGGGCGATCCGACTTTCCGAATGTGCCGTCAGGGCCGGGTTCGCGCAATTCGAGAAATGCGATGCCGAGCGAATCCAGAATCGCGGCCGCGGCCGGAAACAGCACTGCTTGATTGCTGTCGTCGACGCCTTGCGAATCGCCGTTCGGCGAGAGGCGCACCGCAGTTCGCTCCTTGCCGACAGCGCCCACCAGCGCCTCTACCACCTCGCGCAGCAGCCGCACCCGATTCTCGATCGGACCGCCGTACGCGTCGGTGCGCTTGTTGCTGCCGTCGCGCAGGAATTGATCGATGAGATAGCCATTGGCGCCGTGCAGCTGCACGCCGTCGAAGCCGGCGTCGACGGCATTGCTGGCTGCGGTGACGTAATCGCGAATCAGGTGCGGGATTTCCCCTATCGCCAGAGCCCGTGCCTCGACGTAAGGCTGCCTGCCATCGTAGGTGTGAGCTTTTCCCGGCGCGGTGGTTGCGCTGGCCGATACCGGTTGAACGCCATGCAGCGACGGATGCACGACCCGCCCCATGTGCCACAGTTGCGCGAATATCCTGCCGCCGGCCCGGTGCACTGCATCGGTTACCACCTTCCAGTGCGCCACGTGCTCCGGACCCCACAGTCCACCGGCGTAAGGCCAGCCGCTTCCCTCGACCGTGATTCCGGTCGCTTCGGATATGATCAACCCCGCGGCGGCGCGCTGTGCGTAGTAGGTCGCCATGAGGTCGGTCGGAACGTGGTTGCGGGTGCCGCGTCCGCGGGTCAGAGGGGCCATCCAAATTCGGTTGGGGCAGATGAGGCGGCCGACTTTGATCGAGTCGAATAGCGTGGTCATGAAATCCTTCGGAAAACTTGCGGATTGCCCCAATATGCTAGCAGGATGCATACTCCGCCTTCGCATTCATCTACAAGAAATTATCGGAGGGATTGCATGCATATCATGAGCCGGAACCTTGTTCTTCTAGGATTGTTGAGCCTTGCGCTGCGTGTTTACGCAGCTGACTCAACAAGTCCCGGCCGATTTACGGTTGGGCGATACCTTGATTTACAGTCGGCGAGCGCACCGCAGATCTCTCCCGATGGATCGCAGATTGTCTACACGCGGACTCTTGTCAACAAACAGGATGATAAGTTTGACCGAGCGCTTTGGATTGTAAATTCCGACGGTTCGCATCACCGCTTCCTGGCCAAGGGCAACGGAGCGGTGTGGTCGGCCGACGGCAAGAGCATCGCGTTTCTCGCCGAAGGCGAGCCCAAGGGCATGCAAATTTTTGTCATCGAGCCGGGAATTGCGGGGCCTCCTTCGCAGCTCACGCGGC
This sequence comes from Steroidobacteraceae bacterium, assembly GCA_035317945.1. Lineage (GTDB taxonomy): Bacteria > Pseudomonadota > Gammaproteobacteria > Steroidobacterales > Steroidobacteraceae > Bog-1198. The sequence continues at coordinate 3,297 of DATHFW010000013.1, forward strand.
TCACCGAGGAACCGGCCAACCTTCGCTGGTCTCCCGACGGCAAGTCGATTGGTTTCACCGCGAAGGTAGCGGCTCCCGAAAAGTGGTCGGTCGACCTGCCGGCGGCACCCGAAGGCGCCAAATGGGCCAACACGCCGCGCTATACAGAGAGATTCCATACGTGGCGCGACGGAGCGGGATTTACCGAGCACGGTTGGCGGCATCTGTTTCTGATCGCAAGGGACGGCGGCACGCCTCATCAGGTGACGAGCGGGGAGTGGAGCGTCGGTGACAGTTCCTTTGAAGTCTCCACCGGCGTCATCTGGGAGTTCACACCCGATGGCCGCTCCGCAATCATCGAAGGGTACAAGGACGGGGATCTTGATCACAACGATCGGGAAAGCAATATCTACTCGGTGGATCTTGGCACCGGCGCCGCTACGCGTCTGACGAAGACAGCCGGCACATGGGTGCGGCCGGCGGTCGCGCCGGACGGCAAAACAATTGCCTATACCGGACACGCAAAGACCGATTCGAATCGCGTCATGGATTTGTGGACCATGTCGGCGGACGGAGCCGCCGCTTCGCTTCAGTCGGCGGGCTTCGATCGAGAGCCTCAGAACCTGAAGTGGGCGCCGGATGGCAGCGCGCTCTATTTCACGGCTGAGGATAAGGGAAGCGTTCATCTTTACCAATGGTCGAAGGGGAAGGGCGTTCGTCAGCTGACCAACGGCGCTGAAGTGCTGACCAGCCCCGCGATCGGCAAAGGTGCGATCGCTGCAATCCGCTCGTCCTTCCGTACGCCCCGCGACGTCGTATTGATCGATCCGCACCGGCCGGAGAGCGTCAAGCAGCTCACCCACCTCAATGACGAACTGCTGCGAGGCATGGCCCTCGCCAATGCCGAGGAGATTTGGTACGACTCCAGCGGCGGTGCGCGTATTCAAGGCTGGGTGGTCAAACCGCCGGATTTCGATCCCAAGCGGCACTATCCGCTGCTGCTTGAGATCCACGGAGGTCCGTACGCGATGTACAACGTGGACTTCAGTCCGCAGTTTCAGAACTTCGCGGCCAATGGATACATTGTGATTTTTGTAAACCCACGGGGGTCGACAGGTTATGGAACCGCGTTCGAAGGCGCCATAGCCAAGCATTACCCAGGGCCGGACTACGATGACCTGATGGCGGGCGTCGATACGGTCGTGAAGCAGGGTGCGGTCGACGAATCGCGCATGTACGTGTCAGGGTGCAGCGGCGGGGGCGTGTTGTCGAGCTGGGTGATCGGACATACGAATCGCTTTGCAGGCGCCGCGGTCCGTTGCCCGGTTACTGACTGGATCAGCATGGCCGGAGAGACCGACATACCGTTCTTCACCTACCGTTTCTTCAAAAAGCCGTTCTGGGAGGACCCGACCGATTGGCTCGAGCAGTCCTCGCTGATGCATGTCGGAAACGTCAAGACACCGACCTTGATCATGACCGGGGAGCTGGACCGGCGCACGCCGATTCCTCAAAGCGAAGAGTTCTACCAGGCGCTCAAGTACCGTGGGATTCCCACGGCGATGTTGCGCTTCGATCAGGAGTTTCACGGCACGGCGCAGATCAAACCATCGAACTGGATGCGGACGCAGCTTTATATGATGAGCTGGTTCCAGCGTTACAGCGGCAATCCGCAACTGCCGACCCCAAAATAAGAGATAGGCAGTGACCACGTTGAATTCGATCAGCCGGCGCGACATGCTCGCCATGGGGTTATTGGCGGCACTTCCGGGCGCACTGCTCTCGGAAGCGGCGCGCGCAGCAGCCGCGCCCAATGCGGCTGCCATGCGCGCATTGGACCGCTTCATCACGGGTTACTGTGAGGCCATGAACGCCCCCGGGCTGACGTTGGGCCTCGCCGGCGCAGACGGACCGCTGCGGGTCTCTTCATATGGGTATGTTGATGTTGCCGCGAAGATTCCCGTATCGCCGTCCCATCTGTTTGAGATCGGCTCGATCACGAAGTCGTTCGTGGCGCTGGTCATTCTGCAGTTGCATGAGGAAGGCAAATTGGATTTGCAGGCGCCGATTCACGGCTACCTTCCCTGGCTCGCCATGGAGACCGACTTTGGCGACATTCTTGTCCATCATTTGTTGACGCACTCGAGCGGCATGCCCGATGACGCGCCTTTGTTCCCAAGCTCACCGGGGCGCAGGCCCCGGCAAGCTCTCAAACCCGGGACGGAATTTCATTACTGCAATTGGGGTTACGACGTTCTCGGGCACTTGATCGCAACCCTCGACGGCCGCTCGTGGTCCGCGGCCGTCAACGAACGCATCTTGAAGCCGATCGGCATGCTGGATACGGCGCCGATTATCGCCAGTGCCGTGCGCCAGCGAATTGCTCAAAGCTACGTGCCCTTGCACGACGATCGGCCCTATCCGCGCCACGCTCCCATCGTGCCGGCAGGCAACCTGGCAGTCGATTTTGCGGCGGGGTCCATCGCATCGACGCCCAAGGACATGAATCTGTATATGCAGGCGCTGTTGAATCGCGGCGAGATCCACGGCCGCCGAATAGTTTCCGAAGAAAGCTTTAAACTGTTTTCCACTCGCCATATCGCGGCGCCCGCCTTTGGTCCGACGGCAGGCTATGGATATGGCATCGCGGTTGATACGCTCGATGGCCATGTCCGGCTCAGACATACCGGCGGCATGGTGTCATTCATGTCGGCCATGCATTTGGATTTGGATGCCCGATTCGGCGCATTCGCATCGATCAATGCGCAATTGGGCTATCGGCCCAATCCGGTGGTGCAACTCGCGCTTCAGTTGTTGCGCTCCGCGAAGGAACGCAGCAAACCTCCCGCAACTCCGGAATTCGACGCTGCTGCAAAGGTAGAGGCTGCGCAGAGTTACAGCGGCGTTTACACCTCCGGGAACGGCCGGCGCATTGAAATAAAGTATGATTCTGTCCGGCTGAATCTCATCGTCGATGGCCGCACGATTCCGCTGCAGCAGTCCGAGGATGGCTCGTTCATTGCAGAGCACGGCGGATTCGACCTGTTTCCGATCGTATTTGAACGCGCTGCAGCCTCGGCTTCGGCAGATGCGGACAATTCGCAGCGACCCGTCACGGCGTTGTCTTGCGGCGCGGATTGGTATGCTCGCGAGGGATACCGTGGTGAGTCGCCGCTCGAAGCGTCCCCTGTGCTCGCGAGATACGTTGGGAAGTATTACTCGGAGAATCCGTGGTATGGCGTCATCCGGGTGGTGCAGCGGCAACGTCAATTGTGGATGGGCGGAACTGAGCCGCTGACCGCCATCGGCAATTATTTGTTCAGGGTTGGAGAGCAGCCTTCAAGTCCGAGTGTTGCCGAGTTCTCGGAATGGGTGGACGATGTGCCCAACTTTCTTTGGTTGGACGGTGCGCAGTTTCGAAGAATTGGGGATGTCAATTCGTGAGGAGCAGCTTATGAATGGTAACTCGATGGAGCAATTGGTATCCGATGCCGAGGAACTTCTCGCGAAGCTGCATGACGCAAGCAATCCTGAAATAAAGCAGCTTCGTGCGAAGCTCGAGGCGGGCATCGCTGAGGCAAGGCGGGGGGGCGCAGAGCAAGTGCAACTCGGTGCGGAGAAGCTTCGCCGGGTAACCGATTCGGTCGTCAGCTACGTGCAGGAAAATCCGTGGGTCGCCGTCGCCGCCGGTACTGCCATTGCCGTGGCTCTCATCTACGTCGCCTTTTCGGGAAGAAACAACGCCAACGATTGAGCGCAGTTCATGCTCGGGCGTTCATTCAAATCCCGCCCTTGAGTTCTTCGCGCGTATCGCATAAAAACTACTTATGAAACTACTGCGCTATGGACCACCGAAGAGCGAAAAACCGGGCCTTCTGGACAGCAACGGGGTGATTCGCGATTTGTCGGGTCACATTGATGATATTTCCCCTGAAACAGTGACGCCGAAGAGTCTGGCGCGCTTGTCCGCACTGGATAGCGAGGCGTTGCCGATTGTCGGCGGCACCCCCCGGCTTGGCGTGCCTGTCGAAGGGATCGGCAAGTTCATCGCGATTGGCTTGAACTATGCGGATCACGCCAAGGAAGCGAATCTGCCGATTCCGGCAGAGCCTCCTATGTTCACAAAGGCAATCAGCTGTTTGAGCGGCCCCAACGATGACGTGATGCTGCCCAAGGATTCACGCAAGAGCGATTGGGAAGTCGAGCTGGGGGTCATCATCGGCCGCACCACCCGGTACGCCAGCGAAGACAAGGCACTCGATTCAGTCGCGGGTTACGTGCTTGCGAACGACGTTTCTGAGCGCGCCTTTCAGCTGGAGCGCGGCACGCAATGGGACAAAGGCAAGGGCTGTGATACGTTCGGACCGGTGGGGCCGTGGCTGGTGACGGCAGACGAACTCGGCGATGCGCAACAGCTTGAGATGTTCTTGAATCTCAACGGCCGCCGAATGCAGACCGGCAACACTCAAAGAATGATTTTCCCCGTGCGGTATCTGATCGCCTATGTGAGTCAATTCATGACCCTGTACCCGGGCGACTTGCTGATTACGGGTACCCCGCCCGGCGTGGGCTTGGGTCACAAACCCGATCCAATTTTTCTCAAGGCGGGCGATGAAATGCATTTGGGAATCGAAAAACTCGGCGAGCAACGGCAAACCGTCGTTGCTTGGCGACACCTCGAGGACAAAGTATTGCAGTGAGAGCGGGTGGTCGAACCAACTTGTCGCTTGTTAGAATGCGGCCAAACGGCGATACAAGGAGGACTTATGATCATTCGCGAGTGGCGTTGTCGCGCCAGGCAGTCCGAAGCCGCCAAATATCCGGATTATTTTCGAAGCGAAGTCATCCCTGAGCTGCGCACCGTGCAGGGCTTTGCGGGCGGGTTCTTGAGCCGGCGCGAAAGCGGCGAATATGTGGAGTACTTGGTCCTCACATGCTGGAAATCCATGGATGCAATTCGTGCATTTGCCGGGGCCGTGCCGGAGAACGCGGTCATGGACCCTCGCGCCATGGCAACTGTCGTCGCCTATGACGACAAGGTTCGCCACTATGACGTGCTGGAAGACGTTTCGCCCATGGAAATGGAGCGCTAGTTGTCCGCGCGCGGGTCGGCGGCACATGCTCGGTCGTGTCGGAGACGTCCTACGCACTTGACCTGAATCGGATTTCCGTAACTGCCCGATAGACGCGTGTTGACGCGACCTGATGTCATCAGACGCTGCGGTTCGCCGCTCAAATAATCGAAGCCTAATCCGGGAGTTTTCGCATGCGACAAATAGCACTGGTAATTGTTGGAGCGGCGTTGTTGTCGGGGTCATTAGCAGGTCCGGCGGCAGGAGCAGGTAAATCCAAAGATGCGGCCTTGATCGCGGCCCGGCAGAAGTTCTTCGGGTCGGAGAACGTCAACGACAAGACCGGCAAGGTGCGTGAGGACCGAGTCGCATTCTCTTGGCTCACCAATGCAACGTTCGCTGCGGCGATGAAGGGGCACGTGGTGCTGCTGGATAGTTTTGTCACGCGGCTCGAGGTCATGCCGGGCCGTACGCCCTTCGTGATCCAGGACTTGGTGGATTTGCGGCCGGAAGCCATCTTCCTCGGCCATGGCCACTTCGACCACGCCGATAATGCCGCCTATATCGCCCAGCAGACCGGCGCCGTCATCTACGCTACGCCGGAAACTTGCGACAACATGCACATCGATGCCACCAACAATTTCAACAACGGCTACACGCTGGTGCCGACGGTGAATTGCAAGACGATTACCGATCGCGGCTCGACCCCAGGGAAGGAAATCGTCCAGATCAATGCGTTCGAGCCGGAGGTAAGCATCAGTGCGTTCAAGCACTTGCATTCCACCAACACGGGCGTGACTGATCCTGATGCCGTGCCGATCGCGGCAACGACCAACGGCGTTTGCGTGCCAACCGCCACCAAGGGCAATACGTTTCCCTGCAACCTTCAAGATCCCCGGGATCCGCTGCTCTTTCCGGCAGGTACTCCGCTTTCGAACCTCATGAACATCGCAACGTCGCGTGCCGGGGCGGGCGGCCCGATCTCACTGTTCTACACATTCACGGTGAATGGCGGCAACAAGTTTAGATTCGTCTGGCACAACACCACCGGCGATATCACGGATAGCTGCGGACTTCCCAACAATAATCCCGCGACCGGCTTGCCCTTCGAGCCGGGACAGGATGTCACCGGTTGCTTTCCCGGCGTGACTGTAAAAGGCAAGACGGTCGGAGCGAATCTGGCATCCATCATGGATGGCCTGGGGCCGGTCGATGTCGAACTGGGCTCGGTTGTGAGCCTCGGCTTCAGTCAAAACGGGGAGAGAGACATCGTCACGTATATCGAGCATGTGAAGCCCCGCTTCTTCATTCCGAACCACGTGACCGCGGTCGCAGTGGAGGGATCTTCCTTGGAGTGGAAGGTAGGGTTTTACGATGCGCTGCGCGCCGCCGGTGTCCCGCAAGATACCTGGCCCGAAACTTCGTGGCTGGTCGACCCCAACGATTATCTGCGGCCGATCGTGTTTGAGCTCAAGGACTAGACTAAAAAGCGCGAGCCCGGCCAGCGTCACCGTTGAAGCTGGCCCGGCTCGAGATTGCTCACCGGCGATCGCCTAGCGGTTCTGCCCTAGCGGTTCTGCGCCACCAGTTTCGACACTTCTGACCACTGCTCAGAGGCGCGTGCGACGTTGCCTGAAACATCTTTCTTCCAGTTCTTGCGCGATTCGACATCGCTGAACATGTAGAGCTTCCCATCGACCAAGGCAAACACACGTGGGTGCGCGCCAACCTTGCGGCCTTGCGAGACGCCAAATGCGTCAAAGCCGCCGAATTGCGGAGCATACCGTTCCGGGTTGGCCTCAAATGCATGCAAATTTGTGTTGGTGATAAAGTAGAACTTTGAGCCCTTATAGTCGACGCTAAGCTCTTTCTTGCCGGGTATCGGATCCGGCGCGGGCGCAAAATACGAGAGCGCGTCGTAGCTATTCAGCGCAACGCCCTTTTCCTCGAAAAAATCTCCGGCCAACGCATAGCTAGCGGTGACGCTCAAGATTGCAACTGAAGCAAGACGAAAGATTGATCGGTAAATCACGGTAGTCTCCAAGTGGTTATTGAACCGTGGAGGCACTGTAATCGGTGATTTAGGCCCTCGGTGGGGTGTGCGCTGAACCGTCGGTTCCACGGCGCGAGCGGCAGAAGAGGGTCGCGAACGGTATGCCGGATCCGTCAGCCGGCCGGTCGGTTGGCCAAGCGACATTCAAATTCATCGTAACTCCACCCAAGTTGGCGCATGGTCGCTCGCCTTTTCCCAGCCGCGCACCTCGCGATACACCCCTGCACCGACCAAGCGATCGGCGATCGAGGGGCTGAGAAGCAAATGATCAATCCGCAGTCCCGCGTCGCGGCCATAGGCGTTGCGAAAATAATCCCAGAACGTATAGATCTGCGCGTCAGGGTGCATGGTGCGCAACGCATCGACCCAACCGTGCTTGATGAGATGCGCGAACGCCTCGCGAACCTCGATTCTGAACAGAGCATCGTCAACCCAGCGTTCGGGTTTGTACACGTCAACCCCGGTCGGTATCACATTGTAGTCGCCGGCGAGGACCACGGGAGCACCCGATAGGAGCAGTTCGGCGGCATGCGCGAGCAGGCGATTGAGCCAGCGCAGTTTATATTCGAACTTGGGGCCCGGCGCCGGATTACCGTTCGGTAAATACAGGCATCCGATCACAATGCCGTCGACCGTCGCTTCGATGTATCGGCTATGGACATCATCAGGATCGCCGGGCAGGACTCGTCTTATTTCTCGAGGCTCTGAATTCTTGGCCAGAATTGCCACGCCGTTCCAGCTTTTTTGCCCATGCCAGATGACGCCGTAGCCGGCATCGCGAATCGCAGTCTCGGGAAATCGATCCTGCGGCGCCTTCAATTCCTGAAGGCACACGACATCCGGTGAGGATTCTGCGAGCCAGCGCAGCAGATTGGGCAGGCGCGCATTTATGCTGTTGACATTATAGGTGACGATTCTCATGAGGCTGCCGCAAAATATCACAGCATGGCGCGTTGCACGAACCAGACCCGGGCCACGCAGGCGATCGCCGAGGAACCCCACGGCATCACGCCGGCCGCTAGAAACCGAAACCGGTTCCAGTATCAGTTCTAAGGATCGACCCAGGCATCGCTGTGCTTGATGCGTTCAATCAGCGCCCGCGGATCGAGCTTGCGAAAACCTGGCGGAATGTCGAACAGACTCGCCGGCTGCGCTTCGATTCGAATGTGTTCCAGTGCGATCGTCTTGCCATCGGTCGCCAGCAGCTTTACCGGGAATTCCAGATCGGAATCGATCCAGCGCAGACTCGAGCTGTCCGCTGAGGCCACGCGGTATCGGATGGCGCGGCGGTCACCGACGGGTTCGTCATCAACTCGTTCGCAACGCCACTCGCCGCCGGCGTTCGGCGCACCCGCGGTGGCGGCCGCCGCCTGCCATTTGCTGCAGGGATCCTTGGGATCGAGCGGGACAAAAATTTGCGTGAAGCGGCTCGTTTGTTTGGCGTCCATAAAAACTTGCTGTGCGGGCCGCACAAAATGGGCGGTTCCTGCATCTCCGTCGATGAGAAGAAAGCCGGCAGAGGCTTCGGGCGTCTCGATGCGCACTTTGTGATTCGACACGTACAATTTGGCAGCCGCGCCCATCGCCAATCCGGCTGCATCACGGCTCACGATATCAGCCGAGAATTCGGGTGCGCGCACTGCTTGCGCGAAGCTGGCGGCACTCCCGAGGCCGAGTATCAAACACAGTGCCGTGGTTTTCTGAAAAGGCGTTGAGCGCATGGTGTCGGGTATTGTAGATAAAAAAAAAGGTGCCGATCCGACCACTTGGGTCAGACCGGCACCTCATTCGGATTAGATTAACGTAATCCGGCAACCTGTCCTTTATTCAAGGAAAGGTTGTTTCACCTCATGATCGAAATCGAACATGTCAAACAGGTCCGACAAGGCGGGCATGTTGGAGGGCACATAGACCTGATCGCCGCGCATCTTGGGGTTAGGCAGATTGTCGCGGCTGCGATCCGTCAACGGCTTGAGCTTCCAGTTGCGCTCAATGAATTTCAAGAGCGACACATGATCGGCGTAGGTGTGATTGACTTTGCCGCCCGTGGAGTACGCAGAGAGCGTCAGCAGGGGAACGCGCGGCCCATCGCCGAAGAAGTCGATCGGCTGGATAAACCCAGAATCCCAATAGCCGCCGGCTTCATCCCAGGTAATGAATACCGCGGTCTCGGCTTTGAGCTTCGGATTGGCGTCGAGCGCGTCGAGTACTTGCTGCACATACGCTTCGAACAGATCGATCTTCGATGACTGAGGATGGCCGTCCATCAATCCGTCCGGCTTGCCGAAAGAGACCGACGGAAGCGTGTCGCTCTTTATATTCGCCAGCAGGTCGACGGTGTCCTTGATGTGAGCCGCGCGCTGTGCCGCATTGCCCATGATCGAGGTCGCGTATTGGAAAGGATTGCAGATCTGGCAGTAGGCAACACCGAGCGCGTGGGCAGGATCGGCGAGCGCCGCCTCACCCAAAGCCGTCGAGGAGTTTACCAATCCAGCGGTACCCGCTGTCACGGCGTCGTTCGACAGAGCAACCGCGTCGTTGTAAGCACCGCCGAAATAGGCCCAGCTGATTTTCTTTTCGTTGAGCGCATCGCCGATGGTTCGCACGGGCGAGGCAGGCAGCATGTTCTGGGCCGCCGGCGACGGTGCGCGGAATCCATTGGGCAGGAACCCGGGGTTCGTGTTGTCCAGCATGTAGAAGTGTGCTGGGGCGCAGTTAGGCGCCGGGCGATAGGGCAGGGCCTCGAGGTAGCTGACGATGGGCGCGACGCCCGGCTGCGTGAATTCCGAACAATTCGAGAAATTGTTGTCGGCGGTGTACCTGTTGGTGGTACCTGCGGCCGGGTTCGGATTGGCGACTTGGCTCGCCGGCGGCGTGATGGGATTGCCGTTACCGTCGCTCCAAAAACCTGCATCGCCGGTGCCCAGCATGAAGTGATTCGCACCCGTGCCGCCTTGAAACGACTGGTGGAAGTTATCACTGAGGCTGAAGCGATCAGCGAGGGTCTTTAGCAGCGAAGCCTCTTCCTGCTCCGCATCATAGAAGCCCATGGAGTTGCCTTCGCTGAAGTTGTGCTGAACCGCAGGAACCTTGCTGTCATCGAGGTTGTAGGTTGCCATCACGAAGGGAAACAAGTCGTTGAGGCATCCGCTGGGGTTCGCCTTGGTGGCGTTCGCAACGCTGCAATCCGACTGCTGCCACGCCTGGAAGAACCGATGTGTCGTGTCGCCGGTGTAGTCGTCGTCGCTGATATTCGGTCCCTGCAGAACGTACGGTCCGTTGGGCAGGACGCCGGCGTTGGGAATGCGACTGTCGAGGCTGTTACCCGCCAGGTTCGAAAAGCCCGTTGTCAAAATCGTATCGGTATTCGCGTTGAAATCCGAGTTCGGATCAACTGCGGCAAGTGCCGCCAAAGCAGCCGGAGTAAACGGCGCGCCTGTCGCGCCTTGCGCGGAAGGCGTGCCGCCGGTATTCGGCTGCGGCATTTGGCCGTGATCGTTGTAGGCGACCTTGGATTTCTTAGGGGCGCCGATATAGAACTGCGGTTGGCGCGCTACCGAGAACTGCTGGGCCTCGGAGAAGTTCGCTCCCGGCGAACCGTCCTCGTTGACGATGCCCTTGGCAAGCAGATTCGAAATGGTTTGGTGCTTGCCCTTCGGCTTGTAGACGCCGAAGGTATGATCGGTACCGCGATTTTCACCGATCAGAATGATGACATGCTTGATCGGAGATTCCGTCTTGACGGAATCGGCGGGATCCCTGTCTTTGGATTTGTCGTCCGCAAGTCCTACCGTCGACGCGAGCGAGAACGACAATGTCGCGCTTATCGCCCACGCCAAATGATTTCGACCATTAATTCGCATAGTTGCCCCTTTCTAGTTGGATCATAAAAATCGAGTTGGGAAAGTAGCGGGCAACTGTCTCAATCGCGTGAATCTATTATGTCAGTTCTCGTGCTGACCGCATGCCGGTCGGCGGCGTTGCGTGATTGCAAATATTGCATCACAGGTGTCAGTGAGAGGCGACAGTTGCATTAGTCGTTTGTCGCATGGCCGCGTGCGTGTCGTGAGGTGCCGGACTAAACGAGGACCAGGGTTCGGCTGCTTGCAGCGCCATCGGCGCAGTCGCGAAAGTCAGTTTTCGATAGGCGAGGTAGTCGGCGGCAGCCTCGCTGAACCGGCTTGCGGCGACATCGAGATCGACTCGATGCAGTGTCTGCCTCAATGCCGCAATCGTGGCGCGCGCCAGCGTGCGCTCACGGACACCACCGGAAATCTCGGGATTCGCAGGATCCGGATAGCGCTCCGCAAGATCCTGCAACAGATCGCTCACGCTGCGCACTGTAAACGCGACGACCTGCGTGTCGTGGCTGGAAATCGCAATGTCGAGAACACTGGCGAATCCGTCGATATCTTCGAGCACGTTGTTGCCGGTGAGGTGGTACTCGGGCCGCACTCCGTCGCCGATCGCCGTGAGGTAGGCCTGTATATCGGTCCGATCCTGCTCATTCAAAGCAAGATCGAACACACGATTGAAGTAATCGATCACCTGAGCGTAATTGTCGAATCGACCATCATGAAAATAGGGCGCGCTGAAATCGGCGTTCACCAGCGTAGGTGTTTTGTAGAGTCCGCCTGAGCCGACGTCGTGTTGCCGATGATCGACGAAGGCCGCCGACGGCACGTGGCAACCGGCGCAGCTCATGCTCGAATCATGCGGG
>DATHFW010000014.1:0-4017 GCA_035317945.1 Steroidobacteraceae bacterium
GCCGCCGCGGTTTGCGTGATGGCGTTGGCAAGTTCCGCTTGCACCAAGGCGCCCAGCGCCGATAGCCGCCTGCAGGCGATTTACGCCGATGAGTGGAAGTGGCGCGAGGAGCAAATTCCGGACAACGAAGATGCGCAGAAACCGATTCAGGATCACCTGCCGAAAGTCGATCCTGCCAGTCAGGCCATGCGCCTGCGCATGTGGCAAGACGTGCTGCAAAAGCTCGACGGCGTGAAGCGCGAAGAACTCTCGGCTGCCGAGCAAATCAATTTCGATGTGTACCGCCCGCAGATCCAAGCCTTGATCGCCGATCAGCAATTTCGCGACTATGAGATGCCTGCCAATTCGGACACGACGTTCTGGACCGACATCGGCTACACGGCGCGGCGGCAGTACCGCAGCACGCAGGACTACCGCAATTGGCTCGGCCAAATGAAGGATATCCCGCGCTACTTTCATGAGCAGATGGATGAGATGCGCGCCGGCCTGAAGCGCGGATTCACCCCGCCGCGGATCACACTGGAAGGGCGCGACGCCTCGATCACCGCGGTCACCGACGCGACGCCGGAAGCCAGCCTTTTCTACACGCCGTTCAAGGAAATGCCGGGCGTAGCGGATGCCGATAAGAAGGAGCTGCGGGAACAGGCGATCAACACCATCCGCGATACCGTGCAACCGGCTTATCGCGAGCTGTTGACGTTCTTTCGCAGCGAATATTTTCCGGGCACGCGCACCACGCTGGCTGCGTACGACCTGCCGGACGGACAGGCCTACTATCGGGCGCAGATTCGACAATTCACCACGCTCGATCAGGACCCGGCGGCGATTCATGCGTTCGGCGAATCGGAAGTTGCGCGCCTGCACGAGCAGATGCTCGCCGCCATGAAAGAGACCGGATTCAAAGGTGATTTCCCCGCCTTCCTGGCATTCCTGCGCAAGGATCCGCAATTCTATGCCAAGACGCCGGAGGAGCTCCTGATGCGCGCGGCTTGGATCGCCAAGCGATTTGACGGCAAAGCCTCGCAATATTTCGGGCAGTTGCCTCGCGCGCGCTTCGCCATCCGTCCCGTGCCGGACGACCTCGCGCCGTTCTACACCTCGGGCCGCGGCGGACCCGGCGTCTACTTGCTCAACACCTACAACTTGCCCAACCGGCCTCTTTACAACCTCACCGCGCTCACGCTGCATGAGTCCGCGCCCGGCCATGCCTTTCAAATGCCGCTGGCGCGCGAGCACAAACAGCAGCCGGAATTCCGCCAGCACACGTATCTATCCGCCTACGGCGAAGGCTGGGCGCTGTACTGCGAGATATTGGGATTGGAGATGGGCATGTACGACACGCCCTACGATCGCTTCGGCATGCTGAACTATCAAATATGGCGTGCCGCCCGTCTCGTCGTCGACACGGGAATTCATTCTCAAGGCTGGAGCCGCGACCGAGCCATTGCTTACTTTCGTGATTACACCGCACTGCCGGAGCATGAAATCAATACTGAGATTGACCGATACATCGCCTGGCCCGCGCAAGCCCTGTCCTATTATCTGGGCGAGGACGCCATCATCAAGTCCCGGGCCAAGGCAGAAAAAGCACTGGGGCCAAAATTCAATGTGCGCGCGTTCCACGACACGGTGCTGGAATTGGGGTCCGTACCGATTCCTGTACTGCAGGCGCGCATCGACCGCTTCATCGCAGAGGGCGGCAAGGGCCCCTACCCCGAGTTGGAATAGCGGCTCCCTTGAACATCGGCAAGGTCGGTTTGCTGTCTACGCTCGCGCTGGTTGCCCTGGCGTACATCGGGCGCTGGTGGTGGCTGGAGCGCGCCCGCGCTGCCGTTCCCGGCCGCCCACGTACACCGCGCCTCGCAGACCTGGCCGTGGGATTCGTCACGAACTTTTTCGATACCCTCGGCATCGGCTCGTTCGCGCCCACCACGGCATATTTCAAGCTTCGCGCGCGCATGCCCGATGATGAAATACCCGGCACTTTAAACACCGGGCAAGCAATCCCGACGGTCACGCAGGCGTTGATTTTCATTGCGACTGTGAGCGTGGATCTGGTAACGCTCGTGAGCATGATCCTCGCAGCCGTCGTGGGTGCATGGCTGGGCGTCGCATGGGTCTCGCGGCTGTCGCGCCGCGCCATTCAACTGGGCATGGGTGGGGCGCTGCTGTGTGCGGCTCTGCTTTACTTGGCAAAGATTGCCCATTGGACGCCCGGGATCGGCGATGCGTTGGGACTGCATGGCGCGCAGCTGGTCTTCGCGGTCGCGGTCAACGTGCTGCTGGGCGCCTTGATGATGCTCGGCGTCGGGCTCTATGCACCGTGCCTGATCCTCTTGAGCTTGCTCGGCATGAGTCCGCTGGCGGCTTTCCCCATCATGATGGGTTCGTGCGGCCTGCTCATGCCCATCGGCGGCGCCCGCTTCGTGCGCAGCGGCCGCTACAACTTGAGCGCGGCGGTGGGGTTGGCGCTGGGCGGCATTCCCGGCGTGCTGGTAGCGGCGTTTCTCGTCAAGTCCATGCCGCTGCTTTGGCTGAGCTGGCTGGTTATCATCGTGGTGGTGTACGCGGCGCTGCAAATGCTCAAGTCGGCGCGCGAAGAAACTTACCGGGCGTCGCCCAACTGAGAACCGCCGTCGCAATCGAGAATGGTGCCGGTAATGTAAGCCGCGGAATCGCTGCACAGGAACACGGCGCTTTCCGCAATTTCTGAAATGGCGCCGTAGCGGCGCAAAGCGATGCGCCCGGTAATCGCAGCTTCCGCTTCCGGGGTCGGCGCGAGGCGCGCCATGCCTTCCGTGCCGGCAATCGGCCCGGGCGAGATGCCGTTGACGCGCACGCCCGAAGGCCCCCACTCCATGGCCAGCACGCGTATCAACTGATTCACCCCGGCCTTCGCCGCACAGACATGTGCCTGACGCATCATGGGCCTGACCGCCTGACCGGCGCTGATCGCAATCAGCGACGCGCCGGGTGTGCGCAGCAGCTCATGCGAGCCCCGGAACACGTTGAAGGTACCATTAAGATCGATATCCACCACCGTGCGAAAGCCATTGGCGGACAGCCCCGCCACCGGCGCCACGAAATTTCCCGCCGCTCCGGAAATGACAATGTCCAGCGGCCCGAATTGTTTCACTGTGCTTTCGAGAGCCGCTCGCGTGGCCGCATAGTCGCGCACGTCGCAGCTGAACCCCAGCGCGCCGCTGCCGATCAGCGCCGCGGCATTGGCCGCTTTCTCCGGATTGCGCCCGGCCACCGCCACGCGCGCGCCCAGCTCCGCAAAACGCCGGGCAATGCCGAGGTTGATGCCGCTCGTGCCACCGGCGATGAACGCCACTTTGCCGGCCAACAACTGATCTTTGAATGCACTCACACTTTAAATCTCAATCGTGAAATACCGCGAACTCATCGACCCCCGCCCGCTCGGTGCGCAAGCGGTTGATGGGCGCGGCGTAGTCGCCGAAACCTATGGCCATTCCACAGAACAACATCAACTCCGGCTCGACGCTGAAGAATTCCGTGACCTCTTGGTGCCATATCGCCCAAGACTCCTGCGCGCAGGTCTCCAATCCGCGTTCGCGCGCCAGCAACATGATGCTTTGCATGAACATGCCGAGGTCGGACCATTGCGGGGCTCCCATGGAGCGGTCCACGAAGAAGAACAACGCGGCAGGCGCACCGAAGAAATCGAAGTTGCAAGCGAATTGCCGGCGCCGCGCCACGCTGTCTTCGCGCCGCACGCCGATGTGCCCGTACATGTCCTCGCCCGACTTCTGCCGCCGCAAGCGATACGGCTCCTTCAGCTGCAGCGGATAGACGTGATACTCCGCGGCACCGCCCAACGGGTCGGCCTGAAGCTTCGGCGTCAGCTGCGCGCGGAATCGCAACATCGAATCGCCCGATAGCACATGCACCATCCAGGGTTGCAAGTTGCCGCCCGAAGGCGCGAAGCGCGCGGTGTCGAGCAGTTCACGCAAGGTCGCGGTGTCGACGGGCTGCAGGCCGACCCGTTGGGCG
>DATHFW010000015.1:0-9213 GCA_035317945.1 Steroidobacteraceae bacterium
CGCCAATAACACGCGGCCTGCCGAATTCATCCGCGACAACCTATTGATTCAAGACAATGTCATCGATTCGGCCTACCGGGCCGGTACTCAGAAATTCGTCTTTTTGGGGTCGAGCTGCATATATCCCAAGCTCTCGCCGCAGCCCATCAAGGAGGAATACCTGCTGACGGGAGGTTTGGAACCGACCAATGAATGGTACGCAATTGCCAAGATTGCCGGCCTGAAGATGTGCCAGGCGTACCGTCGTCAGTACGGATTCAATGCAATATCCCTCATGCCCACCAACCTCTACGGGCCCGGTGATAATTTCGACCTGCAGAATTCGCATGTTCTTCCCGCACTGATTCGGCGCTTTCACGAGGCGACACTACGCGGCGACTCCACGATGTCCATTTGGGGCACCGGCACGCCACGCCGTGAGTTTTTGCACGTCGATGACTTGGCCGACGCCGTGATATATCTCATGCTCGGCTATGAAAATGAACAAATCATCAACGTCGGGTGGGGCGAGGACGTGACTATCAGAGGACTGGCAGAAATGATCGCCAAGACATCGGGCTTTCAAGGCCGATTGGTCTTTGATTCGACCAAGCCCGATGGTACGCCGCAGAAATTGTTGGATACCTCCCGCCTGACGGCTCTGGGATGGAAGCCTAAAATCACTTTGCAAGCGGGCATTGAGCAGACCTATGAATGGTTCAAGCGGCACGTTTCCGAAGCTCGATTGATCGCATAGCAGCGCAAGCAAACGGAGTGGATTTGAGCAACGGGGCAATTTTGGTCACCGGCGGTGCCGGCTACATCGGCAGTCACGTGGTACGGCAGTTGGGCGAGGCCGGTGAACGGGTCGTCATTGTTGACAACCTCACCAAGGGATTCCGGCAGGCGGTAACCACGGGAATGTTGGTGGTCGGCGATGTCGGCGATCATTCCCTGGTTTCGCGGCTGCTGGCAGAGCACAGCGTCGATACTGTCATGCATTTCGCCGCCCACACCGTTGTGCCGGAGTCGGTGGCGCTGCCGCTCAAGTACTACGGCAACAACACCTGCGCGACCCGCAGCCTGCTGCAGGCTTGCATCGAAAACAGCGTCAAGAATTTTGTATTTTCTTCAACCGCGGCTGTCTATGGCATTCCGCAGGACGGTTACGCCGGCGAAGAATCGCCCACAGTCCCGATCAACGCCTACGGTACCTCCAAGCTCATGAGTGAATGGATGCTGCGGGACGTCGCTGCAGTGAATCCACTTCGCTATATCGCGCTGCGTTATTTCAATGTGGCCGGAGCGCATCCCGAAGGACGCATCGGTCAATCGACCCCCGGGGCTACTCTGCTCACGAAAGCTGCGTGCGAGGCGATGGTCGGTAAGCGCCCTCACGTGTCCGTATTCGGCAGCGACTATCCCACCCCCGACGGCACGGGGGTCCGAGACTATCTGCACATCGAGGACCTGGCGGCAGCCCATCTGAACGCCTTGAATTATCTGCGCAGTGGCGGCAAGTCGGCCACGCTCAATGTGGGGTACGGCCACGGCTACTCGGTGCGCGAGGTTCTTCGCATGGTCGAGTCGGTAGCCGGCAAATCCTTGAATATTCGCGAAGAGCCGCGCCGGCTCGGGGATCCTGCCTATCTGGTTGCTCGCGCCGACCGGGTGCGCACGGAGCTCGGCTGGCAACCGCGCTATGACGATTTGCAGGCCATTGTTGCCAGCTCTTTGGCCTGGGAACGCAAGCTGCTCAAGGAACCTTGGATCTGACTTCAAATTCCCCGTAACGTCCAAAGTCTGCGCCTTTACTTGAAGGCGCAAAACCGCTAGGCTTTCTAGCCCCTTTTCCCAGTTAAATCAGAAGATTACGCATGCGAATTACGATATTTGGCTCCGGTTACGTGGGCCTGGTCACGGGCGCCTGTCTGGCAGACGCGGGCAATCACGTGCTGTGCGTGGACGTCGACGAGCGCAAGACGGCCATGCTCCAACGCGGCGAGGTGCCGATCCACGAGCCAGGATTGGAATCGCTGATTAGGCGTAGCGCCGATGCGGGGCGCCTGCGCTTCACCACCAATGCCAGTGAAGGCGTCGATCACGGCCTATTCCAGTTGATCGCCGTCGGGACCCCGCCGGACGAGGATGGGTCGGCGGACCTGCGCTACGTTTTGGCCGTGGCCCGTACCATCGGCCAGCACATGACCGACTACAAAGTGGTCGTGACCAAGTCGACCGTTCCGGTCGGGACCGCGGACAAGGTGCGCGGCGCGGTCCAGGAGTCGCTGGACAAGCGCCATACGCGTGTGGCGTTCGACATGGTGTCGAACCCGGAATTCTTGAAGGAGGGCGCGGCAATCGCCGATTTCATGAGGCCCGATCGGGTGGTCATCGGCACCGACAGTGAGCGCGCGACAGAATTGCTGCGGTCCTTGTATGAACCCTTCACCCACAACCGCGACCGCATGATCGTGATGGATGTGCGATCGGCGGAGCTGACCAAGTACGCAGCCAACGCCATGCTGGCGACCCGGATCAGCTTCATGAATGAATTGGCGAATCTCGCGGAGCGCTTCGGCGCGGACATCGAGGCGGTGCGCATCGGCCTAGGCTCGGATCCGCGCATTGGCTACGCCTTCATCTATCCCGGCTTAGGCTATGGCGGTTCGTGTTTCCCAAAGGATGTGCAAGCCCTGCAGCGTTCGGCTCAAGAAGTGGGCTATGACGCCAGCATCTTAGCCGCGGTGGAAAGTGTCAACGAGCGCCAAAAGCAGATCCTGTTCAACAAGATCAAGGCGCACTTCGGCGAGCTTCGCGGCAAGACCGTTGCTATTTGGGGTCTTGCCTTCAAACCCAATACCGACGACATGCGCGAGGCAGCCAGCCGCGTCCTGATGGAGTCGCTGTGGGCAGCGGGCGCCAAAGTTCGCGCCTTCGATCCGGTGGCCATGCCGGAGTGCCAGAGGATCTACGGTGATCGTGCCGATCTGGCGCTGTGCAAGACCAGTCACGATGCGCTGAAGGACGCTGACGCGCTGGCCATCGTCACCGAATGGCGGGAGTTTCGCAGTCCGGATTTCGACTACATCAAGACCGCACTGCATACGCCGGTGATCTTCGACGGGCGCAATATCTATGATCCGGAACAAATGGCGCAGGCGGGTTTTAGCTACTATGCGATCGGCCGCGGGAAGACCTTGAAGTGATCGAATCATGAGCAAAGTGATTCCGGTGATTCTCTCGGGTGGCGCGGGCACCCGGCTCTGGCCGCTGTCGCGCGAGATGTATCCGAAGCAGCTGCTCTCGCTCACCAGCAAACAGACCATGCTGCAAGACACCGCGACGAGGCTGGCGGCGATCGCCGGCGCGCTCCCGCCGATCGTGGTGTGCAACGAAGCCCATCGCTTCACCGTCGCCGAGCAGCTTCGCACGCTCGACATCCAGGCCTCGGCAATCCTGTTGGAGCCGTCGGGCCGCAATACCGCTCCTGCCGTCGCGCTCGCAGCGCTCAAGGCCATGAGCATTGATCCCGATGCCACGTTGGTGGTGGCGCCGGCGGATCATGTGATTCGCGATGCCAGTAAATTCCAGCAGGCCGCGGAGGTCGCGGTGGCGCTGGCGCAGCATGACAAGCTCATTACTTTCGGCATCGTCGCGCATGCCCCGGAAACCGGCTACGGCTACATTCGCCGCGGCGAGGGAGCGGGGCCCGCCTATCCGGTGGCTCAATTTGTCGAAAAGCCGCCGCTCGACCTGGCGCAGCAGTACGTCGCCAGCGGTGATTATTACTGGAACAGCGGTATGTTCGTGTTCAAGGCAAGCCGGTATCTTGCGGAACTGAGCAGCTTGGCGCCGGATATTCTGTCGGCCTGCACGGCGGCATTTGAAGCGGCCAAGGCCGATTTGGATTTTGTGCGCATCGACAAGGCGGAATTCATCAAGTGCCGCAGCGAGTCGATCGACTACGCCGTGATGGAGAAGACCAAGGACGCGCTGGTGTTGCCGTTGGATGTCGGCTGGAGCGACGTGGGGTCCTGGTCCTCGCTATTCGACGTGCTTCCCGCGGACGAAGAGGGCAATGTGCTGCAGGGTGATGTCATGGTCCACGACACCCATGACTGCTACGTGCACTCGACCAGCCGCTTGGTGGCAGCCGTCGGCATGGAAGATCACATCATTGTCGAGACCAAGGATGCGATTTTGGTGGCGCCCAAGGATCGCGTGCAGGACGTGAAGGATCTGGTCGCCAAGATCAAGAAATCGGGCCGCACCGAGTCGGCGCTGCACCGTGAGGTTTTCAGGCCCTGGGGCAGCTACGACAGCGTCGATAGCGGCGAGCGCTTCCAAGTTAAGCGCCTGTCGGTGAAGCCGGGCGCTGTGCTGTCGCTGCAGATGCATCACCATCGCGCGGAGCATTGGATCGTGGTGCAGGGTGCGGCGCGCATCACGCGCAATGACGAGACCTTCTTGCTCGCGGAGAACGAATCCACGTTCATTCCGGTCGGCGCCACACATCGCATCGAAAATCCCGGCAAGGTGCCGCTGCACATCATCGAAGTGCAGTCCGGTTCCTATCTCGGCGAAGACGACATCGTGCGCTTCGAGGACAACTACGGTCGCAAGGGTACCAACACGTGAATTCGATCACGTGTTTCAAGGCTTATGATTTACGCGGCCGCATTCCCAACGAACTGAACGACGATGTGGCCTATCGAGTCGCCCGCGGCTACGCCCAATTCCTGCAGCCCAAGCGCATCGTGGTCGGGCGCGACATTCGCTTGAGCAGCGCAGCGCTCACCGATGCGGTGTGCAAAGGATTGACCGACAGCGGCGTGGATGTGTATGACATCGGCGTGTGCGGCACGGAAGGGGTTTATTTCGCGACCTTCGACGGCGGCTACGATGGCGGCATCATGATCACGGCCAGCCACAATCCGCCGGACTACAACGGCATGAAGTTCGTGCGCGAACAATCCAAGCCGATCAGCGGCGATAATGGTCTCGCGGAAATTCGCGGGTTTGCGGAGCGCGCCGCGTTCCCCAACACTGACCGTCTCGGTGTGCGCTTTCCGGTCGATACCACCGAAGCCTATGTCCGCCACCTCCTGTCCTACGTCGACTTATCCACGTTAAAGCCGCTCAAGATAGTCGTGAATGCCGGCAACGGCGGCGCCGGGCTCATTATCGACCAGCTTGAACCGCATCTGCCCTTCAAGTTCATCAAAGTTCACCATCAGCCTGACGGTCATTTCCCGAACGGTATCCCAAATCCCATGCTCGAGGAGAACCGCAAGCCCACCGTGGAAGCGATCCGCGCGCACCACGCTGATTTTGGCATTGCCTGGGACGGGGACTTCGACCGGTGCTTCTTGTTCGATGAGCAGGGCGGATTCATCGAGGGGTACTACATCGTAGGCCTGCTCGCCTCGATCTTGCTGCGCGGCCAACCCGGCGGCAAAGTCGTGCACGATCCGCGCCTCACTTGGAATACGATTGAGATTGTGAAGGCGAGCGGCGGCGCGGCCGTGCTCTCCAAATCCGGCCATGCCTTCATCAAGCAGCGCATGCGCGAGGTGGATGGCGTGTATGGCGGCGAAATGAGCGCCCACCATTATTTCCGCCGCTTTGCCTATTGCGACAGCGGCATGATCCCGTGGTTGGTGGTCGCGCAAATCCTCTCCGAGACGGGCCAAAAACTCTCCACCTTGGTGGGCGAGCGCATCGGCCTGTTTCCGGTCAGCGGCGAATTGAACTACCGCGTCCCCGACGCCAAGGCAGCCATCGCTGCGTTCGAGCAGCGCTACGCGCCGCAGGCCATCGCCCTCGATCGCACCGACGGGGTGTCTTTCGAGTTTCCGGAATGGCGCTTCAACTTGCGCACCTCGAATACCGAACCGCTGATACGCTTGAATGTCGAGGCGCGCGGTTCGGTTACGCTCATGCAGTCCAAAACGGCGGAGTTGCTCGGGCTGCTCAAATCCCAAGGCGCTGTTGCCGCGGACCACTGAACGAGCGTATGCGCAACCCCAAGCTCAGCGTCGTCATCCCGGTATACAACGAAGAGGCGGTGCTGCCGAGTTTGTTCGGCCGGTTGTACCCGTCGCTGGACGCGCTGCAGATTTCGTACGAAATCGTGTTCGTCAATGATGGCAGCCGGGATCGCTCCGTGGCGCTGCTTCGGCAGCAGTTCATCGAGCGTCCGGGCGAGACCCGAGTCGTGTTATTTCATGCGAATTTTGGCCAGCATTCCGCGGTGATGGCGGGCCTGGCCTACGCGCGCGGCGAGTACGTGATCACGCTGGATGCGGATCTGCAGAATCCTCCGGAAGAGATCGGCAAGTTGGTCGGCAAGCTGGATCAGGGCTACGACTACGTGGGCACCATCCGCCAGCAGCGGCAGGATTCGCTGTGGCGTCGGACTTTTTCCAAGGCCATCAACAAAGTTCGCGAATGGATCACCCCGGTGCGCATCACCGATCAGGGCTGCATGATGCGCGGCTATGCCCGTTCGGTGGTGACCGCGCTCAATCAAACACGCGAGGTGAATACTTTCATACCCGCCTTGGCGTCGATCTATGCGATGAACCCGATCGAAGTGCCGATTGCGCATGAGGAGCGTCACGCGGGACGGTCGAAATATTCGATGTACAGTTTGATTCGCCTGAACTTTGATTTGATCACCGGTTTTTCAGTGGTTCCCCTGCAGCTATTTTCGATGATAGGCATGGCGGTGTCGCTGTTATCAGCGCTGTTCTTCGTCTACCTGATCGTGCGCCGCTTCACGGTGGGCGCCGAGGCCGAGGGTTTGTTTACATTGTTCGGCATCGTGTTTTTCTTCATCGGTTTGGCGCTCTTTGGCATTGGTCTGCTCGGCGAGTACGTCGGGCGCATTTATGCGCAAGTCCGCGAGCGGCCGCGCTACATCGTCGAAGCCGTTCTCGAGCAGGACGGAGATCCCAACAGAGCCATGCCGGGATTGGTCATGTCCCGCCGGGTCACGGATCCTTCTCTACCGTGACCAGTGCGGTGGTGTTCGCATACAGCGAAGTCGGTGTGCGCTGTGTCCGTGAGCTATTGGCGCAAGGGGTCAACATTGCACTGCTGTTCAGCCATGCTGATGATCCGAATGAAAACCAGTGGTTTGGCAGTGTCCAGCAATTGGCTGCCGCACATGGCCTGAATATCGTGACGCCGGACTCGCCCAACACGGCGGACTGGCTTGCCAAGGGTGCGGCGATCAAGCCCGATTTCATATTTTCCTTTTACTATCGCTACATGCTGGACAAGGCATGGCTCGCCATGCCGCGGCTGGGCGCGCTGAATATTCATGGATCGCTGCTGCCGAAGTACCGTGGACGAGCGCCGGTGCACTGGGCCATCATTCATGGCGAATCCATGACCGGCGCCAGCCTGCACTACATGGTGGAGAAGCCGGATGCGGGGGCGCTGGTGGACCAAGAAGCGGTGCCCATCTTGGAAAACGACACGGCGCTCGAGGTATCGATCAAGGTGGCCGAGGCGGCGGAAACCGTCCTGCGTCGCAGCCTGCCGAAATTGATCGCCGGCACCGCGTCGCCCCAGCCGCTGGATCTTGCCCAGGGTTCCTATTTCGGCCGCCGCCGTCCCGAAGACGGGCGCATCGACTGGCGCCGCGGCGCGCGCGCGGTGCATGACCTGGTGCGTGCCGTCGCACCGCCATTTCCCGGTGCCTTTACCGATATTAACGCGTGCAGACTTGCGATATTGGCGACTCGACTCGACCCGCAGCCGGTGAAGTATCCTGGCCAAACACCTTGTTTATACTCATCGGACGGTGCTTGGTACGCCGACTGCGTCGACGGACGCCGCCTTAAGATTTTGCAATTGACTGCCAATGGCGAGCCGGTGGCCCACAATACCGTGCCGCCGGCGCTGGCCCACCAACCGCTGGCGCTCAGCTGAAGCTTGAAACGTAGCAGGGGTCTACTTTGAAAAACGTTCTGATTCTTGGGGTCAATGGATTCATCGGCCACCACTTGAGCAAGTACATACTCGCTCACACCGATTGGCATATTTACGGCATGGACCTGCAGTCGGAACGGGTCGGCACGATGCTCAGCAATCCGCGCTTTCATTTCGTGGAAGGCGATATCACCATCAATCTGGAATGGGTCGAGTATCACGTGCGTAAATGCGATGTGATCCTGCCCTTGGTCGCCATTGCGACGCCCGCCACCTATGTTCGCGAGCCGCTGCGGGTTTTCGAATTGGACTTCGAGGCGAACTTGCCCATCATTCGCCACTGCGTGAAGTACAAGAAGCGCGTGGTGTTTCCGTCGACATCCGAGGTGTACGGCGCCAGCCGCGACAAGGAATTCGATCCGGAGACCTCCGAGTTGGTGCTCGGCCCCATTCACAAGCAGCGCTGGATTTACTCCTGCGTGAAGCAGCTCCTGGACCGCATCATCTGGGCCTACGGTCAACAAGGGTTGCAATTCACATTGTTTCGCCCGTTCAACTGGATTGGGTCGGGACTCGACAGCATGGATGATCCCAAAGAGGGCAGCTCGCGGGTGTTGACGCAGTTTTTGGGTCACATCGTGCGCGGCGAACCGATCAAGCTGGTGGATGGCGGCACGCAAACCCGAGCCTTCACCTTCATCGATGACGCGGTCGAGTGTCTGACCACCATCATCGACAATCCGAACGGCGTCGCCGACGGCAAGATCTACAACATCGGCAATCCCTACAACTTGTACTCGATCCGCAAGCTGGCGGAAATGATGTTGGAAATTGCCGTATCCCGCCCCGAATACGCGCCCACGGCGCGCAACACCAAGCTGATCGACGTTACCGCGCTCGACTACTACGGCAAGGGCTATGCCGACATTCCGGCACGCCTGCCCTCGATCAAAAACACCACCGCAGAACTCGGCTGGACGCCGAAGACCGACATGCGCACGGCGTTGAAGGCGATATTCGATTCCTATGCGCACGCCTTGCCCTCGGCTTCCGCCTTGTTGTCGCGCGATGCTTAAAGACACGCACATCGGCCTCAAGGTCGATGTGGATACCTTACGCGGAACCCGCGAAGGCGTACCCCGTCTCGCCGCGCTGCTCAAAAAGCTGCAAGTCGACGCGACCTTTTATTTTTCCGTGGGCCCGGATCACACGGGGCGCGCCATGCGCCGGGTATTTCGCAAGGGTTTTGCGCAAAAGGTCGCGCGCACCTCGGTGTTGAAACACTATGGG
>DATHFW010000016.1:0-7919 GCA_035317945.1 Steroidobacteraceae bacterium
TCGGTGTATCAGGCGCCGGTGATTCTCAATGTGGTCAACAATCAGTGGGCCATCTCCACCTTTCAGGGCTATGCCGGCGGCGAGCAACGATCTTTCGCCGCCCGCGGACCGGGGTACGGCATGGCGGGCATTCGTGTGGACGGCAACGATTTTCTCGCCGTGTATGCAGTGACGCAGTGGGCCGCTGAACGCGCGCGCACCGGCGGCGGTCCGACGCTGATTGAACTCGTGACCTATCGGGGCGCGGCGCACTCCACCAGCGATGATCCCGCGCGCTACCGCGCCAAGGACGATGCGGAACACTGGCCCTTGGGCGATCCCATCCTGCGATTAAAGGCGCACTTGATCAAAATCGGCGAGTGGTCCGAGGCGCGGCATCAGGCCATGGCCGCCGAGCTCGAAGCGCAGGTCGCGGCGAGCTGGAAGGAAGCGGTCAGCTTCGGCACCATGACCGAGGGTCCGCGGCTGGATTCCGACCTGATGTTCGAGGATGTGTTCAAGGAGATGCCGCAGAACCTGCAGCGGCAACAGGCCTTGATGCGCAAGGAAAGGAACTCTTAAATCATGGCCAATATGAATATGATCCAGGCTTTGAACTCCGCCATGGACGTCATGCTGGGCAGGGATCCTTCGGTTGTGCTGATGGGCGAGGACATCGGCTATTTCGGCGGGGTGTTTCGCGCCACGGAAGGGCTGCAGCGCAAGTACGGCGAGCACCGCGTGATCGACTCGCCGATTGCCGAAGGCGGCATAGTGGCAACCGCCCTCGGCATGAGCGTGAACGGATTGCGGCCGGTGGCCGAAATTCAATTCGCCGATTACATCTATCCCGGATTCGATCAGATCGTCAGCGAGCTGGCGCGCATCCGCTATCGCAGTGCCGGCGAATTCTTCGCGCCGGTCACCATCCGCACGCCCTGCGGCGGCGGCATTCGCGGCGGCCAGACGCATTCGCAAAGTCCGGAGAGTATATTCACGCATGTCAGCGGCATTAAGGTCGTCATGCCCTCCAATCCCTTCGATGCCAAATGCCTGTTGATCACCTGCATCGAGGATGATGATCCGGTCGTCTTCTTCGAGCCGAAGCGTTTGTACAACGGTCCGTTCGATGGCGACCCCAACAAACCGGCCGTGCCGTGGAGCACACACTCGAAGGGCCAGGTCGACGAAGGCTATTTCAAAGTGCCGTTGGGCAAGGCGGACATCGTGCGTGCCGGCTCGGCGGTCACCATCATCACCTACGGCACCATGGTGCATGTCGCCGTTGCCGCGGCTGCGGCGCTGAATGTGGATGCGGAGATCATCGACATTCGCTCGCTGGTGCCGCTGGATGTCGACACCATTTGCACATCGGTCAAAAAGACCGGCCGATGCGTCGTTGCGCATGAGGCCACCCGCTTCTCGGGGTTCGGCGCGGAAATCCTGTCGACCGTTCAAGAAGAGTGCTTCTGGGCCCTGGAAGCGCCGATCCAGCGTGTCACCGGCTGGGACACGCCGTATCCGCATGCGTTTGAGTGGGAGTACTTTCCAGGCCAGGCGCGCGTCAAGGCGGCCCTCAAGGCTGTGATGGAACCTGCATGAGCCAGTTCACATTCAAGATGCCGGACTTGGGCGAAGGGACGGTTGATGCAGAAATCGTCGCCTGGCACACGAAGCCCGGCGATCTCGTCGCCGAAGATCAACTCATCGTAGAAGTCATGACCGACAAGGCAGCCGTGGAAGTGCCTGCGCCGGTGAGCGGCCGCGTGGTGTCGGTGACGGGCGCGCCCGGCGACAAGGTCGCCGTTGGTTCGCCTTTGATCGTGTTCGAATTGAGCGACGGTGCTGCGGCCCCCGCGGCAGCGGTGCCAGCGGTGGCAGCGCCGGCGGCGGTGCCGGTCGTGCCCGCTGCAGCACCGGCGCCAACCAAGCCGGTCAGCGCTCCGGCGCCGACCGCTGCGCCGACCGCTGCGCCGGCAGTTGCGCCGACCGCTGCGCCGACCGCTGCGCCGGCCGCCAAGGGCCGCGTGATGACATCGCCGGCGAATCGGCGCCTCGCGCGCGAAGCAGGGATCGATCTTGCCACCGTGGCCGGTTCAGGCCCCGGCGGGAGAATTCTGCGAGCAGACTTGCAGAGCGGCGCGCCGCGCGAGACGTCGGCGGACGCGACTGACACGGCGGACACGACCGAAATCAAAGTCATCGGCCTGCGTCGCCTCATTGCGGAACGCATGAGCGAGGCGAAGCGCACCATTCCGCACTTTGCCTACGTCGAAGAGGTCGACGTGACCGAGCTCGAATCGCTGCGTGAACACTTGAACCACTCGCGGCCAAACGATGCAGGCTCCTTGAGCTATCTGCCGCTGGTGGTGATGGCGCTGACCCGGGTACTGGAAACATTCCCGCAGTGCAACGTTTTATACGATGCCGCGCGCGGCGTGTTGGTGCGGCATCGCGCCATGCATGTTGGGATTGCGACGCAGACTCCGGATGGCTTGAAGGTTCCTGTCGTGCGCAACGCGCAGTCGCTTACCCTGTGGGAGATGGCGGCTGAAATCCGCCGCCTCGCCGAACGCGCGCGCAGCAACAAGGCCACGCGCGAGGAGTTGGTCGGATCCACGATTACAGTCACGAGCCTGGGCAAACTCGGCGGCATCGCATCCACGCCCATCATCAATGCGCCCGAAGTGGCGATCATCGGGCTCAACAAAGCGGTTGAGCGGCCGGTGGTAGCCCAAGGTGCGGTGGTGGTGCGCCGAATCATGAACTTGTCGTCCTCATTCGATCATCGCTTCGTGGACGGTTATGATGCGGCTGCGATGATCCAGGCTTTGAAAGAGCGACTCGAGCATCCCGCGACGATTTTTATTCCTACGGTGAAATCTTCATGACCTCCCAACCTCAGCGACCCGCGTTCGGCACCTTACTCACCTCGCACATGGCGGTGGCCACCCATCGCGACGGCAAGTGGAGCCAGAGCGAAATCAAGCCTGTCGGACCGATCGAAATCAGTCCGGCTGCGCACATGCTGCATTACGCCAGCACCTGTTTCGAAGGGTTCAAAGCGTTTCGCCGCGCCGACGGATCCGTGCACATATTTCGCATGGATCGGCACATTCAACGACTGCAGCAGAGCACGCGCCAGCTGGTTTTACCTGAGCCAGACGCCGCTCAGGTGGCCGACATGGTGCGCGCCGTGATCAAGCGCTGCCGCGATGCCGTGCCGGAAGCGCCGGGCGCGCTGTACCTGCGTCCGATTATTTTTGGCACGACGGCAAATATCGGCGCGGCAACGACACCGACCACCGAGGCGATGCTGGTCGTGCTCGCGAGTCCGGTGTGGGATTACTTTGCGGGCGGCGCGAAACTGCTGCGAATCCTCGTCGATGATCAGAACACGCGTTCGGCGCAGCACATGGGCTCGGTGAAAACCGGCGGCAATTATGCCGCGGCGCTCGCGCCGATCATGAGCGCGCGCGCGGCGCATCAAGCCGATCAAGTTCTGTTCTGCCCGGGCGGCCAAGTGCAAGAGACCGGCGCGGCGAATTTCATATTGATCCGCGAGGGCGAACTGCTCACGCGCAGCCTGGACTCCACATTTCTGCACGGCGTCACTCGCGATTCCCTGCTGACGCTGGGACGCGATATGGGGTACACCGTGTCGGAGCGGAAATTCGACGTCCTCGAGATGCTCGACTGGGTGCGCACGGGCGAAGCGGCGCTGTCGGGCACCGCCGCGGTGCTCACCGGTGTGGGCACGCTGATTCATGCGGGTATTGAACACAAAGTCGCCGGCGGCCACGTAGGTCCGATCACCCAGGCGCTGCGCGCGAAGTTAGTCGCGGTACAACAGGGCGAGGCGCCGGACCCGCATGGCTGGCTGGAACGGGTCTAGGAGCCCGTAGTCGGAACGGGTGCCCGCTCCCGAGCGCCCGTGCCCTTCTACAGACTTTCGACAAACTCCTGCAGGCATCGGTTATAGCCTGCGGCGTCGTCCCAGAAGCAGGCATGTCCGGCAGCCAGCATCCGAATCCTCGCGCAGCTGATGCGATGCATCTGCTGATCTATGACAGCCGATTTGACAACTGCATCGTCGGTGCCATGGGTGATCAATACCGGTTTGCGCAGCTTTGGCAGAAGATCGTCATTGCTAAAGGAGCGTGAAAGCAATGCCTGACGGACATACGGTGGAACGCTGACGTTATACCCCAACATCAGGTAGCGCTCCTCGGATGAAAGTTCTTGGGAAAAACACAAGCGCAGCAATGAACCGAGACTGCGCACACTCTCCTCCGCATCCACGGAGAAGAACCCCGGTATGAGGCTGAGAAAGTCAGCCGATAATACCGACGCTGCCTCATCGCTACCGAGTTTGGTGACGCCACCGACGAAGTTGACGCCACCGATGCCGTCCTCGCCGTAATGCCGCAAATAATCGAGGATCACGAGCGGCCCATATGACCACCCACAGAGGACGGGGTGATCAAGATTGAGCGCCTGTATGACGGCCTGCATGTCATCGGCCCAAAGTTGCGAGTCAGCGTAACCCTCTCGAGGCTTGTCGGAGAGCCCATGGCCTCGCATGTCAATGGCAACAAGCCGATAGTTATCGGCCAATGCAGAATTCATCTGTCGAGCCCAGGCGAGCCAACACTGCGAAAGGCCATGGACAAATACAATCGGATATCCGCTCGGCTTGCCCGTTTCAACGAGGTGCAGCTGAATGCCTCCCCCGCCGCTCACCATGTGATGTTTCATCGGATTGCTCCTGCAACAAGAAGGATACAAACCTGTACGGCAAAGTTGAGAAGGCGGGTCTGACGGTTTAAGAGCCTGGGGCTCCTAGTACTCTTCGCGGTCCTCCTCATCCTCGTCTAGATCGTCGTCGTCATCCTCGTCGTCTTCATCCTCGTCCCAGTCTTCGTCGTCTTCCTCGTCCTCGGCGTCCTTTTCCGCCTTTGAGCCTGACCAGCCCTCGGGCTCTTCGGTCAATTCCAGATCCAGCTCCGCCCATTCGTCGACATCCAGCTCTTCGGTATCGCCGTCGAGGTGTTGAATCTCAACGGTTTCCTTGTCCTCATCAACTTTGAGAACCTGGAAGGTCTCGTCGTTTTCCAAGTCGTCATACCACTGCCCGACGGTCGGTTCGTACTCTCTACCCACGGTTCGTCCTTTTGAAACTGGTGCGCTGGAATCAGCAGGCGAATATTAGGTGAGGCCCCTCCGCTAAGTAAATGGCAATATCGAGATCCCATGACCATTGCGGACCGCAAACTCACCGCTCGCCGCCTGACTGATGCCAAGCGCATCGTCGTCAAAGTCGGCTCAACCCTGTTGGTGGACAGCGACAAAGGGCGCCTCAACCGATCCTGGCTCGAGAGCTTGGTGGCGGATGTGGCTGCCTGCCGCAAGCGGGGCCAAGAAGTCATTTTGGTGTCCTCAGGCGCCATCGCGCTGGGCAGGCGGCAACTGAATTTGGGTACGGGCAAGCTCAAACTCGAGGAAAGCCAGGCGGCGGCGGCCGTGGGCCAAATTCGACTCGCCCACGCGTACAAAGAACTGTTGGATGTGCACGAAATCACCGTGGCGCAAATCCTGTTGACCTTGGGCGATACCGAGCAGCGCCGCCGCTACCTGAACGCCCGCGGCACGCTCAACATGCTGTTGGCGCTCGGCGCGGTGCCGGTCATCAATGAGAACGATACCGTGGCCACGGCCGAGATCCGCTATGGCGACAACGACCGGCTGGCGGCTCGGGTGGCGCAGATGATAGGCGCCGACTGTATGGTGCTGCTATCCGACATCGACGGGTTATATACCGCGAACCCCAGCGAGGACCCGGACGCACAGTTCATCGGCCGTGTACTGGAGATCACACCGGCCATCGAGGCGATGGCCGGCGGCGCGGGCAGCGATATGGGCTCCGGCGGCATGCAGACAAAAATTGCCGCGGCCAAAATAGCGATCGGAGCGGGCTGTCATTTATGCATCGCTTTGGGGGCCGTCGAGCACCCATTGCAGCGCATCGAGGAAGGCGCGCGCTGCACGTGGTTTGTGCCCTCCTCAACGCCGTTGGCGACTCGCAAGCAATGGATTGCCGGTACCCTGAGGCCGGCAGGCGCCATCTCCGTCGACGACGGCGCCGTGCGAGCATTGATGGGCGGAAAAAGCCTGCTCCCCGCCGGCGTTACCCGGGCGGTCGGACGCTTCGAGCGTGGCGATACCGTCAGTATCATGGGACCCGACGGCGCCGAGATCGGACGGGGAATTTGTGCGTATTCGGATGTCGATGCGGCGCGCATCATCGGACGCAAGTCCGCGGATATTGAAAAAGTGCTCGGATTTCGCGGCCGCGACGAAATAGTGCACCGCGATGACTTGGTGTTGCTGAGAATCCTGTGAACAGCGTTGCGGATCTGATGCAGGGCATCGGCCGGGCCGCGCGCGTCGCAGCGCAGCTGTTGGCGTTCGCCTCAACGGCTCAAAAGAACCGTGCCTTGCTGGCGGCAGCCGCTGCGCTGCGCCGCGATCGTTCGACAATACTGGCGGCCAATGAAGGCGATGCACGCGAGGCAGGCTCCGGATTGTCGGGGGCACTGCTCGATCGCCTGCAATTGGACGATTCGCGCGTCGAGGCGATGGCCCGCGGGCTTGAGAGCATCGCCGCGGCTCGCGATCCCATCGGCGTGCGTTTGGCCGAGTGGTCGCGGCCCAATGGCATGCTGATTCAGCGAGTTTGTGTGCCCCTGGGCGTCATCGGCATCATTTATGAAAGCCGGCCCAATGTCACCGCAGATGCCGGCGCACTGTGCTTGAAATCCGGTAATGCCGTGATCCTGCGGGGCGGTTCCGAGAGCGCGCGCTCCAGCGCCGCAATCCACGCCTGCCTGCAGGAGGGACTTGGCAGCGCGGGCTTGCCGGCAACCTGCATTCAATTGGTGCCGACCACTGATCGCGCGGCAGTCGGACACATGTTGGCCGACATGGCGGACAACATCGATGTCATCGTACCGCGCGGCGGCAAAAGCTTGATTTCGCGCGTACAAAAGGACGCGCGGGTGCCGGTGATCGGACACCTCGAGGGCGTGTGCCACGTCTATATCGATCGCGGCGCAAATCTTGAGATGGCGAAGCGCATCGTGGTGAATGCCAAAATGCGCCGCACCGGCGTTTGCGGGTCGGCGGAGACCCTGCTCATCGACCGGGCCTGCGCGCCGACGCACTTAGCGCCTCTGGTGAGGAGTCTGCTTGACGTCGGCTGCGAAGTGCGCGGCGATGAAGTCACGGCCGGTGTGGATGCGCGAGTGAAACCCGCGAACGAGAAGGATTGGTATTCGGAATATCTTGACGCCATCATCGCGGTGCGCGTCGTCGATGACATCTCTGCGGCTATCGCGCACATCGCGCAGTACGGTTCGCAACATACCGAGTGCATCGTCACGGATGACTCGGCCGCGGCGGAGCAATTTCTGGCTCAGGTCGATAGCGCCATCGTGCTTCACAATGCGTCTACGCAGTTTGCCGATGGCGCCGAGTTTGGCATGGGTGCCGAGATAGGCATCAGCACGGACAAATTTCACGCGCGCGGTCCGGTCGGCGTGGAGCAATTGACCAGCTACAAGTATGTCGTGCGGGGCAGCGGCCAGATCCGACCGTAGATCACGTTTTCTTCTGAAAATTTGTTGGGCGCCGCACAGATTTCGGGCTGAGCCGCTGTTGCAATGCAATTAGGTTGCACCCTTAACGACGGAAGGCGTTTAGGATATACATGTTCAGTCTCCCGGCTTTGCCGAAACAAACCCTCGCTGAGCTACAGCGCTTTCGCACCGTCGTGGACTCGTGCGTGGATTCCATTTACATGGTCGACCGCGAATCCTTGAAGTTCGTGGACGCTACCGCCACCGCTACGAGCCGAACCGGCTACTCCCACGAAGAGCTGA
>DATHFW010000017.1:0-3588 GCA_035317945.1 Steroidobacteraceae bacterium
CCTTCTCGAGTAGCTCAATGGTGAAGTCGCCGAGTGTGGTTTCGAAGCGGATCATGAGTTTTCCTAGTGTGGTGTGTGAACGCCCAGCGTCACGCGGGGCTTGCCGGTGAAATCGGGAAATGTACGAACAGAGGCAAAGCCGTGCTGCTGCAGTAACCGGGAGACATCCGGCGCCTGGGTACATCCATGTTCCAACGCCAGCCAGCCTCCCGTGTCAAGATATTGCGGCGCCTGGGCGACGATGACCTCGAGAGACTCGAGGCCCGTCGGACCGGCGCTCAAGGCCATGGCCGGCTCCGCGGTCAGCTCGGCGAGCGCCGGATCCGCCGCGGCGATGTAGGGTGGATTCGCGACGATCAAATGAAAGCGCTCGCCTTGAACCGCCTCGAACCAGGAGCCCAAACGCCAGGTGACCTGCGGCAGCTTCAGCGCCCGGGAATTTTGCGCGGCGACCGTGAGTGCTTGCGGTGAGAGATCGACCCCGGTGATGCTCCAGCGGGGACGCTCGGAGGCGATGGCCAGCGCGATCGCGCCGCTGCCGGTGCCCAAATCCAACACCGAACAGGCCGCCTCGTGCGGCAGCAGCTGCAAGGCATGCTGAACCAGGGATTCGGTTTCCGGCCGCGGCACCAGCACGTCGGCGGTGACGGTGAGGCTGAGCGACCAGAATTCCCGGCTACCGGTGAGATAGGCGACGGGCACGCCGCGTGCGCGCTTCAAAATCAACTGCGTCAGGTGAAGTTCATCACCCGGGGCCACGGGCTGGTTGTCGCGTGCGATCAACGCTGCGCGCGAGAGGCCCAGCACTTTTCCGAGCAACAACTCCGCGTCCAGGCGCGGTGATTCGCTGTGAGCGCGCAACTCGAGCGCAGCGCTCCGCACGGTTTTGGCAATGGTGGGCCCGGTGCTCATTCGACCTGCTGCGCCAGTTCTTCGGCCTGATGCTCTTGGTTCAGCGCGCGAACCAGCTCGTCGAGATTGCCGTTCATGACATCGTCGAGCTTGTACAGGGTGAGGTTGATGCGATGGTCGGTGACGCGGCCTTGCGGGAAATTATAAGTGCGGATGCGTTCGGAGCGATCGCCGGAACCGACTTGAAGCTTGCGCGATTGAGCTTGCGCGCTCTGTTGCTTCTCGCGCTCCGCCGACAACAGCTTGGCTTTGAGCAGCGACATGGCGCGCGAACGGTTCTTGTGCTGCGAACGCTCGTCCTGGCATTCCACGACGATTCCGGTGGGCAGATGCGTGATGCGAATGGCGGAGTCGGTCTTGTTGACGTGCTGACCGCCGGCTCCCGAGGAGCGATAGGTATCGATGCGCAGCTCCGCGGGGTTCAGGTCGACAGCCTCGACCTCTTCCAGCTCCGGCAGAATCGCCACCGTGCACGCCGACGTATGAATCCGTCCCTGCGCTTCGGTTGCCGGTACGCGCTGCACGCGATGCGTGCCGGATTCGAACTTGAGCAAAGAATAGGCGCCGCGTCCGATGATGCGGCTGATGACCTCTTTGAAGCCGCCATGCTCACCGGGACTCTCGCTCAAGATCTCGACGCCCCAACCCTTCGACTCGGCGTAGCGGGCGTACATGCGGAACAAGTCGCCCGCAAAGATCGCCGCCTCATCGCCGCCGGTGCCGGCGCGCACTTCCAAAAAGATATTGCTGTCGTCATGCGGGTCTTTGGGAACCAGCAGGCGCTGCAGTTCGAGTTCCTCACCCAACAGGCGGGGACTTAGATCAGCCAGTTCTTCCTCGCCCATGGCGCGGGTGGCAGGATCCTTGTCGGCTGCCAATTCCCTGGCCGTCGCGGCGTCGCCTTCGAGCGCCAGGAAGCGCCGATAACGCACGACCAAATCTTCCAGCCTGGAGTACTCCATCGAGAGTTCGCGAAATTGGTTTTGCTTGGAAATCACGCCGGCGTCGGACAGCAGGCGGCTGATTTCCTCGAAGCGTTCGTCGAGTTTTTCCAGCTTGCGCCGGATGGAGTCTTTCATATCGCGGCGAATTATAGCGGCCTTTCAGGGCGAGGCAGGCTCCTAATCCCGGTCGCGTTCTTCGGTCAAAAGCCGGGTCACGGTCTCCGCCAGCGCTAAATCAGCCAGTTCCGCCGCCTGGCGCAGAGCCTGGGTGGGGGTGTGCAGCAGCCGATTCGTCAGCGTATTGGCCAAATACTCGATGGCCTCGTCCGTGGATTTCCCCGCGGCCAGCATGCGCCGCGCCTGTTCCACGGTTTGCCGGCGAATTCCATCGGCCTGTTGGCGCAGCGCACGAATGGCGGGACCGGCGTCCTGGGCACGCGAATCGGCGAGAAATCGCGTCACTTCTTCGTTGATGAGCAGACGAGCCCCGCCGGCGGCCAGTTCGCGCTGCTGGATGTTTTCGTCCACCAATTGCTGCAGGTCATCGATGGAAAAAAGATAGACATCTTCCAACTCGGCGACGTCGGGCTCGATATCGCGCGGCACCGCCAGATCCACCATGAAAATCGGCCGATGGCGCCGCGCGCGGATGGCAGCCTCGACGGCGTGCTTGGTGACCAGGGGTGCGGGGCTCGCCGTGCAGCTGATGACGATATCCGCTTGCGCCAATTCCCGCTCCAAATCGCTCAAAGTCACCGCGTGTGCTTGCAGCTCGCCTGCCAGCGCCTGCGCGCGGCCCAAGGTGCGGTTGGCAATGACCATGCGCTTGATGCCGGCACTCATGAAGTGCCGCGCCGTCAGCGCGTTCATGTCACCCGCGCCGATCAACAGCACGTTGTGGGCGCTCAAATCCGCATATACCCGCCGCGCCAGACTGACCGTGGCCGAGGCCAGCGATACGGCATTCGCGCCGATGCGAGTCTCCGAGCGCACGCGTTTGGCAGCAGAAAAGGCCGCCTGGAAGAGCTTGTTCAAGGCCGGGCCGGTGCTGCCGGTCTCCTGCGCCACACGATAGGCGTCTTTCAACTGGCCGAGGATTTGCACCTCGCCCAAGACCATGGAGTCGAGGCCCGAGGCCACGCTGAAGGCATGTTCGACGGCACGCGTTTCCTGGTGAATATACAGGCTCCCCGCCAGATCGAGATTGTTCCCATGGTGCCGTTCCAGCCATTGGGACAGCTCCGCGCCGCTGGCCGGGCCGGACCAATACACTTCGGTGCGGTTACAGGTGGACAGGATCACCACCTCGGCGACCCCGTTTTCCTGGCGCAGGGTCCGCAAGGCGGCAACCAGCCGGTCCTCGCCGAACGCCACCTTTTCGCGCAGTGCAACCGGTGCGGTCTTATGGTTGATACCGAGGATGTTCAATGCCATGGAGGCGCTTATCAAGGATGAATCCGGGGCATCAGTTTATTCATTTCGCTATAGTGCGGCCGTGTTCTCGTTTTCAAACATCGTCGCCAGGGCCTCCCTGGCCTTAAGTGCGCTCACCTTGAGCGCCTGTGCGGGCGCGGGGCTGAAGTCCGAACCTGCAGCCCCGGAGTCATTTTATACCGTCACGGGCGAGATAGCCCTTGCCCGCCAGGAGCCGCGCGTCGCCGCGCTCCAATATGCGACTGCAGCGGCGCACGAGACGGATCCCGCCCTCTTGCAACGCGCGACCGAAGTCACG
>DATHFW010000018.1:0-11884 GCA_035317945.1 Steroidobacteraceae bacterium
CCGCGGGGCGGGACGACGCGCGGCGCGGCCGTGACGCTCGAGTCGACACCTTCAGCCGCTTGGCACTCGCTGCAGGAAGCGCACATCTCGGCTTTCGAGCGCGACCGGCGCGCCATCTTGGCTGTTGCCGGCGACTACCGCGTCACGTTTGATTTCCTGGAAATCGTAACCTTCAGCGGCAGGCCTCGTGATCGGCCGTATCAATCCTGGGGTACGGAGCGTGTCTACCTCGATCAAGATCAAGATCAGGCAGGTTCTTGAGTCTGGTTCACATCCTTGAGATGCACATCATTCAGACGGATGGCTCGGTGAGCGAGCCGCTGGTAACCAAGCACTGGCGCGAGGATTGGCGCTACGAGCCCAAGCAAATCATAGAATTCAAGGGTCAGGAGCGGTGGAGGCGCCGCAACTTGAGCGGGCGTGAATCGGCCGGCCAATGGTCGCAAACGGTCGCGCAGGTTGATGAATCGCCGCGCTATTCGAGCATGGGCCGCTGGGAGCATAACGCCAATTTTTAAACCTGGATCAGTGCGTCCACGTGGCGTCCGTTGCCGCGCCGGGAACTGAGCGTGCACAAGGATTATCAAGTGCTGATCGGCACGAATCGAGTGACGCTCACAGCCACCGGATCGATCCAAGAGGAGAATAATCTTAAGATGGTTCTCGCACACAACGGGGAGCCTGACTCCGCAAATCCCTTTGATCATTCGCGAGACACTGCAAGCAGTAGTGCCGGCCGCGTCCGCACGCAAGTGAGATTTCGAATCAGCTGACAGGCTTCGAGGCCGCCTGCGCGCGGGCGGCCCAGATCCAGACAAACCCGCCGACCAGAACCGCGACCGGCAGAATGCCGATGGCCTGTTGCAGCGAGAATGCATCCGACAATGCGCCGACGATCAAGGGCGATAGCGCGTCGCCGAGTATATGAATGGCGAAGACGCTCAACGCAATGGCGGTGGCGCGCTCGCTGGCAATGACGAGATTGATGATGGCCGCATTGATCGGACCGGTGGACAAGAACAGGCAGAGTTGCGCCGTGACCATGTACGTCACGTAAAGGGAATGAGAGTTCGTCGTGAGGGCCAGCCACACGAACGGTGCCGCGATGAGCGTTGCAATGGCTGATAACCACAAATAGGCCTGCCGCGAGTTCTTGGCGAAGTAGTCGCCCATCCAGCCGCCGACAAAAGTGCCGATGAATCCGGTAATGACGACGATGGTGCCGAAACTGACGGTGGCTTCGCTGCGCGGGATGCCGCGCGCGCGCTCGAGAAATGCCGGCATCCAGTAGGCCAGGCCGCCAATCCCAAAAGTGTAAGCGGCGTATCCCAGCACGGTAAGCGCATACGGCTTGTTGCGCAGCAGTCGCCCATAAGTCAGCCAGGCCTCACGGCTGATGCTGGATCGCGGCGTGCTCGGCGGGGCTGCACCTTCGGCGCCGGCACGATCCTGGATGCCGCGGGGCGGGTCGCGCAGCAGCAAGACCAATGCCGCCAGCAGCAATCCGGGAACACCGGCGACAAAGAATGCTGCGCGCCAACCGTAATGCTTGTCGACCAGCCCGCCTACCACGTAGCCCAAAGCCGAGCCCACCGGTATCGCGCAAAAGAAAATCGCCATGACGCGGCCGCGTTGACGCACCGGAAAATAATCGGACAGCAGGCTCGGGGCGATGGTGACATAGGCTGCTTCACCGACGCCCACGGCCGCGCGCGCGGCAAACAGAGTCAGGTAGTTGACGGCGAATCCGGACATGGCGGTCGCGAAACTCCAGCAAGCGACGCCCAGTGCGATCAACCGTGGCCGGGAGTAGCGATCTCCCAGCGCGCCGAACACCGGCGCGAGAAGTGTGTAAACAATCAGAAAGCCGGACATCAGCGACCCCAGGTTGGTGTCGGAAAGTCCGAGATCGGAATGCTTCAGGCTTTCGAGCACTCCGGCGACGACATAGCGATCCAGATAGCTGAACAGGTTGATGAAGGCGAGAATTGCCAGCCCGAAATTCGCCGATCCCAGCCAGGACTTTTGTTTTTGTTCGGCCACGCCGAAGTATAGTAGTGATCCTGATAATTGCACGCCGAAGCCAGCCGCAAGCGTAATTGATTGATTGTATTAGTAAAATGTCGTATTTGGCGGTGCTTTGCTTGAGGGCAGGCTTCCGTAAGATCAAAAACAGCGAATAAATTGAGGAGATTCATTTGGCCAAGCCGAACTACCGCCACGCTAAAAAACAGAAGGAAGCTGCCAGAAAAGCTCGGCAAGACGCCAAGCTGCAGAGGCGCTCCACGGTTCCCGAGGTACCTGTCGAGCCGGCGCCCATCAAGCCGGTCGAATGAACACCTACGTCTCGCCCTGGATGGACGAGGAACTCTCGATTTTTCGAGACGCGGTCGCACGCTTTGTCGAAGCCGAAATGGTGCCGAACGATGAGCAATGGCGAAAGCAGCAGCACGTTGGCAAGGACATTTGGCGCAAAGCCGGCGAGATGGGCCTGCTCTGCACCGACGTATCCGCCGACTACGGCGGTGTCGGCGGAGATTTTCGACATGAAGCCATCCTGTACGAAGAGACCGCGAGGCGGGGTATTTCCGGATTCGGTCAGGGCGTGCACAGCATTTGCGCGCACTATCTTGAGAATCATGGCACCGAGGAGCAGAAACGCCGCTTCCTGCCGCGCATGGCGAGCGGTGAGCTGATTGGGGCCATTGGCATGTCGGAACCCGCGGCCGGATCTGATTTGCAAGGGCTGCGCACGCGCGCCGTGCGCGATGCTGACAGCTACCTCATCAATGGCTCGAAGATATTCATCACCAACGGCTTTCTCGCCGGATTGATTGCGTTGGTGGTCAAGACCCAGCCCGGCGCAGGCGCCAAGGGCACATCGATCATCATGGTGGAAACTGAAAACTTGAAAGGTTTTCGAGTTGGCCGAATTCTCGACAAGATGGGTATGAAGTCGCAGGACACGTCCGAGCTATTTTTTGAAGACGTGCGCGTTTCCGCCGCCAATCTCTTGGGCGGGACCGAGGGCCAGGGGTTCTACCAACTCATGGGTGATTTGCCCTATGAGCGCGCGCTCATTGCCGTGTCAGGCGTGGCCGCGATGGAAGGTGGGCTCGCCGAGACCATTCGTTACGTCAAGGATCGCAAGGCCTTCGGCAAGGCCATCGCTGAATTTCAGAATACGAAGTTCAAGCTGGCGGAACTCGCCACCAAGACCCATATCGCGCGCCTGTTCGTCGACGATATCATCGGCAAGGTCGTCGCCGGAACTCTCGATACCGTTACCGCGTCAATGGCCAAGTATTGGGTTACGGACACGCAGCAGGAAGTTCTCGATGAGTGTGTGCAATTGCACGGAGGTTACGGTTATATGAATGAGTACCTGGTGTGCCGCCTGTTTGCCGATGCGCGCGTGCAGCGCATCTACGGGGGCACGAACGAAATCATGAAGGAATTGATCTCGCGTGCGCTTTAAGCGAAACAGCCGCCGCTCTTGTCGCCGCGCTGCGACGATCGCGGAGCATGAAGGGGACTTCACAGATCTTTTCGCCTTGGGTGCTTCTCACGCGCCTAAATTCGCACAACAATAGCTGCCATGCGAGGCTTAATTTTGAAGCTGTTCGCGGTGCCGATGAGTCTGGCGCTGTTGGCAATGGTCGCCTGCAGCGGCAGCGCGGTGGTCACCATGACCGCAACTCCATCTTCGGACACCTTTATCGCTTATCGCGTCGGCCTGGCGTCGGTTCGCTTGCAAACATCCAGCGGCAAAATAGGCTTGACGGCTTTGCCGACCGCGACCATGGTAGATTTTACAAAGGTGACCGATCTCAGCGAAGTACTGGCCGCAGCGCCGGTGGCGAAAGGCACCTACACCACTGCCGTGATCACGCTCGACTACAGTGCGGCGCAGATCATCTATGACGACGGCAGTCTCGATGGCGTGGAGCTCGCGCCGCTGGGTCCCAATGGCAGTGCGCTGGGACTCATTACAGTAGCGGTCACCCTGGATCCCAGTGATCCATTTCGCAGCGCCGCCAAACAGGCAGGCCTGCTGGCATTGAATTTCAATCTGGCGGCGTCAA
Source organism: Steroidobacteraceae bacterium (assembly GCA_035317945.1). Taxonomy (GTDB): domain Bacteria; phylum Pseudomonadota; class Gammaproteobacteria; order Steroidobacterales; family Steroidobacteraceae; genus Bog-1198. The sequence goes on from DATHFW010000018.1 coordinate 4,086, forward strand.
ACGTTGTCAACTTGAAGGACAGGACCGTCACTGTTACGCCAATGATGGCGGCGAGCACGCTGCCGATCGACGCCAAGACGGTCCGCGTCAGCGGCCCGCTCCTGGGCGCGAATGGCGCCCTTTTCGCAACTGGCATCCAACCCTTTGACGGCTCCGTGGCCGGACCTGGGCAGATCTCGATGCAGCCGAGCGCTACGACTACCTACGAGATCAATGGCTTTGTATCGACCGGTACCGCGGGCCAGGCGCAGCTCGCAGCAGTGCCGGCAAACACGATGACGTCGGTGTTCGGCACGCTCACCATATCAGACACGGGTGCGGCTACGGATTCCATTACGACAACGCCCACCGGAACGACAACACCCACCGGTACGACAACGCCCACCGGTACGACAACGCCCACCGGTACGACAACGCCCACCGGTACGACAACGCCCACTGATACGACAACGCCCACTGATACGACAACGCTCACCGATACCACAGCGGTCACCGGCACGACCACGACCAGCGTGTCATTCGCTGCATCGCAGGTATTGGTCGATAGCAGTGTTCAGGGCCTGGGTCTGGATCGTCTAACGGGCATCGTCTCGGCGCGCAACGGCAATACACTGGGCGTCGAGGATGCAACGCTGATCCAGAATGGCGGCACCAATACATTTGTTCCGGGAACGACCATCGTCAATATCGGTCCCAATACATTGGTTACGTTTTTTGGACAAAGCGTCGCGCAGGTCATCAGCCCGCAGCAGATTTCCGTAGGATCCTCGATCGACGCGTTCGGCACGTCCAGCACCAGCAACAGCAGCACCGGCGGAATTCTCCTCGATGCCAGCGCCGGCCGCGTGCGGCTCGATCTCACCACGGCTTCCGGCCTGGTGACAGCGCAGGGCGCCGGAAACCTGGTGCTCAATTTGACCAATCTCGGCGGCCGCGCGATCCAGGCCTTCGACTTCGCCGGCAGCGGCGCGGCTGCCAATCAATATGCAGTGGCGACTCCCTCGCTGGACCTGACGAATTCGACCGTGTCGGCACCGGTCGTCGTAACAGGTTTTCCCAACTCCTTTGCGGCTGCGTCGCCGAATTTTACGGCCTCGACTCTGCTCGATCCGACGACGATTCAAGCCGAACTGGTGATCGACTGGAGCGCCGGCGCGGCGGCGCCCTTCACGACTTTCGATAGTTCGGGCATTGCTCTCGACGTAAGCAATACCGGCATAGGACCGCGGCATCAGATCCAAATCGGTTCGCAAATCATCAACCTCGTCGGGTTGGCATCCGGCCCATTGATCACGTCCAGCACCACCGGCTCAAACACCGTGTTTTCGATCGGTCATGCTTCCTCCTCCACCGTCGAGAGTTTTAATACCTACGATGCCTTTATCACCCAATTGCAATCGGAGCTGAACGGCTCGACCCTGGCGACCGGCATGACCGCCGTCGGGCAATACACGGTGTCGACATTTGCATTTTCCGCGACGAGCATAACGCTCTTCTTGAACAACTGACGCTCGATGTCCAGGCGCGCGAGGGTAAGGCTTGAAATCTAGAATTACCCGGCGCGACTTGCTTCGGGCGACTTCGCTGCTGGCCGTGCCGGCGGCTTGGCCGCAGCCGTTGCGCGCGGCGACCGGGCCGACACCCGGCCAGACGGCCCGCCCATCACAATTCAACTACGCATACGTGGGTACCTACACGCCGAACGGCGGCGGCATTTATTTATTTCGGATCGACCCAGTCACCGCCGCACTGACGCAGTTGCAGGTCATCGACGATATTCGAAATCCGACGTGGCTGGCGGCCAATCCGGCGCAGACCCGGCTGTACGCAGTCAGCGAGATCGATAATTTCCAAGGCACGCACGACGGCGCCGTGGTCTCGTACGCCATCGACAGCGAGAGTCTGCAGCTGAAGCGATTAGGAGCGGTGAGTTCCCGCGGAACCACGCCTGCGCATGCCAGCGTGCATCCGTCGGGAAAGTTTGTGTTCGTTGCCAACTACGGCGGCGGCAATGTGGCGGTGTTCCCCGTGGGCGCCGACGGCGCACTGGGCGAGGCGACCGACGTGAGGCCCAGCGTGGGTCCGCGGCATCATGTGCGCGCCGCCGTCGACCCACCCGGTCAGTTTGCCGTCAGCGACCACGACGGCCCGCATATCCACATGGTTGCCTCCGATCCGAGCGGGCAATTCGTGATTGCCAACGACGCGGGACTCGATCTGACGCTGGTGTGGCGCTTCGACGCGGCAAGCGGGCGGTTGCTGCCTGCCGCTGTGCCCGTGATCTCGGCGCCGCCGGGTTCGGCGCCGCGGCATTTTGCCTTCCATCCGAATGGGCGCGTGTTCTACAACCTCTATGAGCATGACGCCCGGGTGGCTGTTTACGATTACGATGCGGCGCGCGGGGGCTTGAAACTCAAGCAGGTGGTATCCAGCTTGCCGCCCAAGTTCGGCGGCAGCAATCTGTCCTCGGAAATCGTCATGACCCCCGACGGCCGCTTTCTCTACGCCGCGAATCGCCTGCACAATGCCGTGGCAATTTTTGCGGTGAACGATGACGGTCAATTGCGCAGCATTTCGGAAACCTGGGTGCACGCCGACTCTCCGCGTAGTTTGTGCATCGATCCCAGCGGCTCATTTCTTTACTCCTGCAATCAACGCGGCGATTCGATCACGTCGTTCCATTTGAATGCCGCGACCGGCGCGCTGACCTTCACCGGCCGATTCGAGGCGGTCGGGAGTCCGGCGGTGATGACAATCCTCAGGCGCTCCTGATCCGGGATATACTTGAGGGCAACGCGCTCGCGCCATCGAGGTTGAGAAATATGGAAATCGCAATGATTGGTTTGGGCCGCATGGGTGCCAACATGGCGCAGCGATTGATGCGCGGCGGGCATAGGGTTGTGGGCTACGATCCCGCGGATGCGGCGCGCGCGTTGCTCGAAAAGAGCGGCGCGGAGACGGCGGCCTCGCTCGAACAGATGGTTGCGAAACTCAAGGCGCCGCGCGCCGTGTGGCTGATGGTGCCGGCCGGGGAGATCACCGACGGCACCATTGCCAATCTGATGCCGCTGCTGGCCGCGGGCGACACCATCATCGACGGCGGCAATTCCAATTACCGGGATACCCAGCGGCGCGCAGCGATGACGGCGCAGCGCAAGATTCAGTATGTCGATTCGGGCACCAGCGGCGGAATCTGGGGTTTGGCCGAAGGATACAGCCTGATGATCGGCGGCGACGAAGCCGTGGTGGAACGGCTGCGCCCGATATTCGAAACCCTGGCGCCGGCGAAGGACCAAGGCTGGGGACGAGTCGGGCCCGTGGGCTCGGGCCATTACACCAAGATGGTCCACAACGGCATCGAGTATGGATTGATGCAGGCGTACGCCGAAGGCTTTTCGATTTTGCAGCACAAGAGCGAATTCAAGCTCGATCTGCATCAAATAGCGGAGATCTGGCGCTACGGCAGCGTGGTGCGGTCGTGGCTTTTGGACCTCACCGCCAATGCATTGGAAAAAAACCCCACGCTCAAGGGCATCGCTCCCTATGTCGCCGATTCCGGAGAGGGCCGTTGGACCGTCGCCGACGCGATCGAATTGGGCGTATCCGCGCCGGTCATTACGCTGTCGCTGCTGGAGCGGCTGCGCTCGCGCGACAATGATTCGTTTTCCGACAAGCTTTTGGCGGCCATGCGCAATCAGTTCGGCGGGCACGAAATAAAAAAAGAGTGATCAAGAGTCGAGCGTGAGAATTCTGATCGTCGGTGCGGGCGCGATAGGCGGCTATTTCGGTGCTCGGCTCATGGCGGCGGGCCGAGATGTCACTTTTCTCGTCAGAGAGCGCAGGGCGGAGCAGTTGCGCCGCGACGGCCTCAAGGTGACCAGCCCGCTCGGTGACCTGAATCTGCCGACTCCCGCTTTGACGAGTGCCGCAACCCTCAAAGACTGCTACGACCTCGTAATTCTCAGCAGTAAATCTTACGATCTGGAAGCGTCGATCGGCGACTTCGCCGCGGGCGTCGGCCCGGGCTCGCGCGTTCTGCCGCTGCTCAATGGCTTGCGGCATCTTGATGTCCTGGATGCGCGGTTCGGCGCACAGCGCGTCCTCGGCGGTTTGGCGCGGATTTCTTCGACATTGGATTCCGACGGACGCATTCATCAGTTGGGCACGTTCAACGCCTTGGCGTTCGGCGCTCGTGTTCCGGGCCCGCAAGGCAATATCGACGATGTTGCCGGCACCCTGCGGGTATCCGGTTTCGACGCGCATTTGAGCGCCGACATCCTTCACGAGATGTGGGAGAAGTGGGTGTTCATCGCTGCGGCGGCGGCAACCACGACTCTGATGCGCGCGGCGGTCGGGGACATCGTTGCCGCCGATGCGCAACAGATCCCCTTGGGATTGCTGCAGGAATGCAGCGCGATTGCCGCTGCGAACGGATTCGCGCCGCGCGAGGCGGCCATGAACACGGGCCGCTCGGTACTGACGACGCCGGGCTCGGTGTTTACTGCTTCGATGCTGCGCGATATCGAGCAAGGCGGCCGCATCGAGTCGGATCACATCGTCGGCGACCTTCTGATACGTGCTCCGGCAGCGGTGAAGGCACCGCTGCTCTCGACGGCCTATGCGCACTTGCGGGCCTATGAGGCAAGGCGTCAGCGAGAGTCGAGTTCGAAGGCGGGCTCCTAGATACCGGTCCTCCTAGATGCCGGTCGGCACCTCGGCTTTATGCCTGCTGACTGACGCACCGTCCTGAGCTCGCAGACGGGTGAACACAATGGTGGATACGATGGTCAGTATGGCGAGGCAGAGCAGCGCCAAATGAATCCCATGAATCATCTGCGCCTCCGTGGCGCGCAGGTGGTCCGGAATGAAGAGCGCAGCGGCGAGCGAGGCCGTGGCGATACCGAAGCTGACTGCCAATTGCTGCACGGTGCTGGCAATGGTGCTGGCGCCGCTGGCCTCGTGCTCGCCCACGTCCGCGTACGCCAGCGTATTCATGCTCGTGTACTGCAGCGAGGTGAGGAAGCCGTAGGCGAACGCCATCATGACAATGAGCCACACCGGAGTGTCGAGGTTGATCGTTGCGAACAGCATGATCATCACGCCGAGCATGATGGTGTTGATGATCAGCACGGTTCGATAGCCGAACTTCTTGAGGATCAGCGGCATGGTCAATTTCAGACTCATGGCGGCGAAGGCCTGCGGCATGATCAGCAGGCCCGACTGGATGGCCGAGAACCCCAAGCCCACCTGATATAGAAGCGGCAACAGAAAGGGAATGCCGCCGATGCCTAAGCGTGTGAATAAATTGCCGCTGACCGCAACACGGAAAGTGCGGATGGCCAGCAGCTTGAGGCGCAGCAGCGGGTGCGCGGTACGCTTGGTATGCAAACCGTAGGCCGCGAGCAGCGCCGCCGAAATCGCCAGTAGTCCGAGCATTTCTCGCCCGCTCAAGGTGGTCTCGCCGAACACCTCGAGCACATAGGACAGCAATGCGATGCCTGAGCCGAACAACACCAAACCGATGATGTCGAGGCGATAATTGCGCTTCTCGCGATAGTTCGGCAAGTGCCGGTAGACCATGTACAAACCGCACAGGCCGATCGGAATGTTGACGAAAAAGATCACGCTCCAGTGGAAGTACTCGATGATCGCGCCGCCGATTACGGGCCCCAACATCGGACCTACCAAGCCGGGAATGGCGACGAAGCTCATGGCATTGATGAGTTCCGACTTGGCGAAGGTGCGTACCATGGTGATGCGGCCGACGGGAAGCATCATGGCGCCGCCGCTGCCCTGCAGAATGCGGCATGCGACCAAGAAATGAATGTCGTTTGAAATGCCGCAGAGGAATGAACCCAAGGTGAAAATGCCGATCGCGGACGCAAAAACGCGGCGCGTGCCGAAGCGATTGGCCATCCAGCCGCTGATCGGAATGAACACGGCCAGGCTCAGGGTGTAGCTGGCGAGCACCGCCTTCATGCTCAACGGCGGCACATCAAGGGCGTGTGCAATCGCCGGCACCGCCGTATTGAGAATGGTCGTGTCCAGGGATTCCATGAAAAACCCTACTGCGACCAACCAAGGCAGCAACCGCTTGGCGGTGGCCGTCAGTGGGATATCATCGGAATCCGCCAAGGCGATCCGCCCCTCAAGCGCCTGCGAGCGCCGTGTCGACAATGGTCTGCGCCTCGCCGATCAGTCGGCGCAGATGCGCATCGTCATGAAAGCTTTCTGCGTAGATTTTGTAGATGTCTTCGGTTCCGGAGGGGCGGGCCGCAAACCAGCCGCCGCGCGCCGTCACTTTGATGCCGCCGATCGGCGCGTTATTGCCGGGGGCCTGGGTCAGAATCTGTTCGATCGGTTCGCCGGCAAGCTCCGTGATGTGAATTTGCTGCCGATCAAGTTTGCCGAGCTTGGCTTTCTGTGCAGAGTTCGCCGAGGCATCGATGCGATCGGCAAACGATGTGCCCAGTTCCTGCGTGAGCGCGCGATAGTGCTCGCCCGGATCCCGTCCGGTGCGCGCCGTGATTTCCGCCGATAAGAGTGCCGGTACGATTCCGTCCTTATCCGTGGTCCACGCCTGTCCGTCGATGCGGCTGAAAGAAGCACCGGCGCTTTCCTCGCCCCCAAAGCCCAATTTTCCATCCACCAGTCCTGCAACGAACCACTTGAAGCCCACCGGGACTTCGTACACGGCCCGCTTCAACCGCTTGCCGACCCGATCGATCATCGCACTGCTCACCACCGTCTTGCCCACGGCAGCATCGGCGCGCCAGCCGCTGCGATGACTGAACAGATAGTCGATCGCAACGGACAAATAGTGGTTGGGCGGCATCAAGCCGCGGCTCTTGGTGACAATCCCATGCCGATCATGGTCGGTATCGCAGCCAAACGCGATGTCGAAGCGATCCTTCAGTTCGATCAGCCGCCGCATGGCGTAGGAGGAGGAAGGATCCATGCGGATTTTTCCGTCCCAATCGAGCGTCATGAAACGAAAGGTCGGATCGACCGCATCGTTCACAACAGTCAGATCGAGGCGATAGCGCTCGGCAATGCGCGGCCAGTAGTGCACGCCGGCGCCGCCCAAGGGGTCGACACCCATGCGAAGCTTCGAATCGCGGATGACATCCATATCCAAGATGGCGCCGAGATCCTGAACATAATTTTGCACATAGTCATGCGAGTGGGTCGTGCCGGCCGCGCGCGCCTGATTGAGCGCCATTCGCTTGATGCCGCCGGCGCCGGGCTTGAGCAGCTCGTTGGCCCGGTTCTCGATCCACTTGGTGATGTCCGTGTCCGCAGGACCGCCGTTGGTCGGGTTGTATTTGAAGCCGCCGCTATCCGGGGGATTGTGCGAGGGAGTGATGACGATGCCATCGGCCATGCCGGTCTTGCGGCCGCGGTTGTAATTGAGAATGGCGTGGGAAATGGCGGGAGTCGGCGTGTATTCGTCGCCCGCCGCGATCATGAGTTCGACGCCATTGGCGGCAAGCACTTCGAGAGCGCTGGCGAAGGCCGGCGCCGATAACGCGTGCGTATCAAATCCTAAGAACAGCGGTCCGTCGATACCCTGCTGCTTGCGGTATTCGCTGATGGCTTGACTGATGGCCAAAACATGCGCCTCGTTGAAGCCGACCTCGAAGGAGCTGCCGCGATGCCCCGAGGTGCCGAAGGCAACCCGCTGTGACGCAATCGAAGGATCGGGACGCTCACTGTAGTAGGCGGTAATCAGCCGCGGCACATCGACCAGCACCGCCGCAGGGGCGGGCTGACCGGCGAGCGGGTTCACTCTGGAATTC